>PLTD01000150.1 GCA_003165335.1 Rhodospirillales bacterium
CGCAGGGAACGAAGAACCTGCGTCGGCACCGGAGCGGGTTCCGCGCCATTCAACACCAGGCCCGCGACGCCGAAGGTCGATTGAACGGAGCGCCATCGCTGCGTCGCCATATCGATTCGCACGAAAATATAGCGCGGAAACAGCGGCGCGGCGACCTCATCGATTTTGCGGGCGTGGCACCGGCGCTTCAGGTAGCACGGCAGGTAGATCTCGAATCCTTGCCGCAGCAGATTACGAGCCGCTCGCGCTTCGGCGTTGACCTGGGTTTGGACCACGAACCAGGGATCGGCCCCGATCATGCTCATGGCAGCGCTTCCCGCCGCCCAGCCATGTTCCGACCACGCCATCCGGCAGCAAGCACAAGTTTTCGATCAAGCAGATGCAAAGGTTCCTCGAACGATCGACACGGATAAAAGGTGCCAATTGCCGACCCGCCGTCGCCAACCCCCTGCCCGCTTCCGGCCAATTCGGCGCAGCAACGCTAGGCGACGATGTCACGAACGCCAGATTCGGAACACTGTTTTTCTTGGGTTTTTTGGCGGTATTAACCGCTTTTCCCGGCCAATGAAGCGCTTGCCGGTATCGATGCCGAGGCCATTGAGGGCTTCGCCCGAATCATGCGGCGAAGCATCACGATGGCACCGATCCCATTCAGGAAGCCCTGAACCAATGGGAGCGAATCATCATGGTGCACGGTGATCGCCGGCGCACCCGAAAGCGGGTCCTGACGGTGATGGCTCCCACAGCAGATCGAGTGCTGTTCGACGGGCTCATACCATTGAAATAGCGGAGTAATTTGCCTTGTCCAGCCGCAGCGCTTTCACGCCGGAAGCGCTCGTTCGCCGGCGCGACCCACGTTGCAGCCCTCGCCGGGCGTAGCAAAAAGGCATGCGGCAATGTTTTCCGGTAGCCGCCGTCTACGATGCCAGGGCCCAGGCCGTCCTTTCATCGATGTTCAGCGTCACGAGTTCGCTGAGCGGCGCCATCGCCGGCAAGTCGGCTTTCATCAAGCTGCCGCCTACATCGATCGTCACCGAGCGCCGAGCCCCATGGAAGCTCGAATCAATCACACGGCCCGAGAGTATGATGCTGCCGCCGGTGTCCCTGCTTGCCCGGTCGACAAGGCGGATATTCTCCGGTCGAACCATCACCAATACGGTAGCATCTTTAACCGCCGCCTCGCGGGCGCGGCATACCCCCGCCCAGCCGCTTCCTCGCACCGACAATTCGAATTGGCTCTCGCCCAGCCGCGCGCATGCGACCACGGTTGCGGGTAACAGGTTCGGCGACCCGAAAAACGTGGCCACCGCCTGGCTGAGCGGACGCTGGTAGATCTCCTCGGGAGTACCGATCTGCAACACACGGCCGGCCTGCATCACGACAATGCGGTCGGAAAGCGCCATCGCCTCTTCCTGGTCGTGCGTAACGTAGAGGCTGGTGATCTGGAGCCGCTTTTGCAGCGCACGAAACTCGGCGCCCATCTGGGCCCGGAGACGAGCGTCCAGATTGCTCAAGGGTTCGTCCAGCAGCAGAAGCGCCGGCTCGAAGACCAGGGCACGCGCGATCGCCACACGCTGCTGCTGGCCACCCGACAATGCAGGCGCCGGCCGGTCGGCGTAGTCCCCCATCTCGACCAGCCTGAGCGCCTCCAGCACCCGTGCTCGGATGTCCGGCCGAGGTGTCCGCCTCACCCGTAGCGGATAGGCAACATTGTCGAATACCGTCATGTGCGGCCAAATCGCGTAGGACTGAAACACCATGCCGAGCGCCCGGCGTTCCGCCGGAACAAACAGGCCGCGTTCGGCATCGCTCACCACCCGGTCGCCGATCGAGATGCGGCCTCCGGTGTTCTGCTCCAGCCCCGCCACCATGCGAAGGGTCGTGGTCTTGCCGCACCCGGACGGACCGAGCAGCGTAACGAACTCTCCTTCATTCACCCGAAGGTCGACGCCGCTGACGGCGGAAAACTTTCCGAAGTTGCGGCTGACTTTTTCGAGAACGACGTTCGACATGGCGGTTTTCCCAAACTCGTCACAAGGTGCTGATCCGCGCCTTGATCACCTTCAGCTGCACCCATCTGAAAAGCACCACCAGCACTATCATCATCAATCCGATGACGCTGACCTGCTCGGCGTTTCCGTTCGTCCACAGCTTCAGCAGGACCACCGAGAGCACTTCGGAGCCGACTGAGTACAGCAGCACGGACGCACTCAACTCGCGCATGATCCCGAAGAAAACCAGGACCCATCCAACCGCGAATGACGGCCAGGCGAGCGCAATCATGATATGCCGCATGGTCTGGAGCCAACTCGCGCCGTGGACGCGCGAGCATTCCTCAATATCATAGGACAGCTGGGAATAAGCGCTCGACATCACCTGCACCGAGAGCGGAGTCCCCAATGAAATATAGGCGAGCAGCAGCGCCCAGATGGTACCGTAGATCGGAATGGCGTGCGGCAGCAGCGCGAAGCCCCACAGGAATCCGACGCCAAGAACGATCCCGGGCATCATCCATGGCAGCCAGGCCATGACGTCGATCAGCATCCGACCGCGCCATTTAGTGCGAACGGAGATGTAGGCAACCACTCCGCCCAGCACCATGGTCAGGGACGCGCCTGCCAGGCCCAGCAGCATCGTGTTGCCGAAACCGCGCCAGAACTCGCTGCTGCCGAAGACCGCCCGGTAATGTTCCAGCGTCAGCATGTCCCATTGGTAGAAACCGAAGAACTTGAAGAAGGATCCGATCAGGAGCTGTCCGACTGGAAGCACGACGGTCACCGCGAAGAACAGCACACAAAAGGCAAACGTCGCCCAACGCCACTTTCCCAGCTTCATGACCGTGGGCGAATAGCCCTTTCCGCTGACCGTCGTGAAGTTGCGCCCCCGCAACAGCTTCCACTGCAGCAGGACAATCAGCAAAAGCAGGGCCATGATGACGAAGCTGACCGCGGTCGCATACTGATATTGCGGCGGCGAACGCTGGTTGATCGAGTCGTAGATGTCGGTGGTAATAACCCTGATACCGGCCGGCGATCCGAAAAAGAGCGGCGATTCGAAATTTTCAATGCCACGAATGAAACTGAGGATCGCCGCGCTGCTGAGCGCTGGCAGTATCAGCAGCAGCGTGACCGTCCGGAACGTCCGCCAGCGTGACGCTCCGCACATGCGGGCGGCCTCCTCGAGGCTCGGATCCATAGCCCGAAAGGCGTCGACGATCAGCAGGAACATGAAAGGTATGGAATACTGCATCATGTGCCAGATGACACCGCCGTAGGAATAGACGTTGATGGGAGAATTGCTGGACCCCGTCGCCCATTGATAAAGCTGGTTGAGCAAGCCGACCTGCGGGTTGCCGAGCATTCCCCATGCCATCGCCGTAAGAATCGGCGGGATGAAGAACGGCAGCGTAACCAATACTTCGAGCGCACCGCGAAACGGCGTGTCGGTCCGGGCGAGTATCCAGGCGAGCAGCACGGCGATCACCAGCGACGGAAAGGTCTTGGCCAGCGAGATGCCGACGGTGTTGAGGAGCATCACCAGGTTCTGTCTGGTGAGCACGGCCTGATAGCCGTCCAGATTGAAAACCCCCGCCATGCCCGGTGGTGTCGAATGCAGACTGCCATAGAGAAGCATCGAGAGAGGATAGATTGACAGGAACGCCAGGATGACGACGAGCAGGGCCACGCCGGCGGTCCGGCTTGCCGCGGTCCCCTCCAGCACGCGCAACCTCGCTCTCAGGCCCGCCGCAAACGGCACCCTGCCAGGATCCTCCACGCGTTCGTCCGCTGAAATCGCCATGTTCACTTGCTGGGGATAGAGGTTCTCTGCCAATTCGATCAGGGACGGCCGCGCGCAGAACTTTTCCGCCCCTGTCGGTTTGGCGCTAGCGAACGACCGCGCAGGATTGGCGCACTCGGCTTTCTCCTGCCATGATCTCTCCACTCGGCCGGACTTGCCGCTCAGGTCCTTACCGGAGCCAGCCCCTTGTTTCGATCGGAACGCGGGGCAAGCCTTACGGACTCATGGATATATCTGCCGCGCAAGAGCGAGCAGCTGGTCCATCCGCGCCGGGTCGGTCGTGCCCAGGAGCTTGCTTTTTCCCAGCTCCGCCACCGCGGGATCTACCCCGGACAGCGGATCGGCCGTCACGGGCAGCAGCCCGAGATTGGCGTAGGCCTGCTGCATCTTCTGGCCGATGCAATACTCCATCAACAGTCGCGCCGCATTGGGGTTCGGCGCGTTCTTGAGCAACGCGAGGTCATAGCCGATGAACGGCAATCCTTCCCGGGGTGCCAGGAATTTGACCGGTAACCCCTTCAGTTCCGGGACCGACGTCAAACTCACCGGGACGTAGAGCGGATATTCGCCGCGCGCGATGCGCCGTTCGTTCGCGGGAATCTCGCGGCTGAACTTCAGGTCCTGCTTTGCCAGCTTCTCCAGGACGTCGCGCCCGTAATGATCCTCGAGGACGTAAAACAGCACGCCGCCGCCACCGAGAGCCCGGAAATCGTCGCTCAGGATTTTACCCTTCCAGCGCGGATCCGCCAGATCGAGCCAGCTCTTCGGCTCGTCGTCGGGTTTGACCAGACGGGTATTGGCCAGGATGCCGTAGACGATCGCGAATACGGGCACACGAATATCGTCGGCGCGGAACTCCGCTTTCAAACGGCCGGCGCTCGGAAGCATCCCGTGCGGATCGAAGACGTGGTCCTGCTCGATCTGCAAGGTCGTCGTGGTCCGCCCGTTTTCCGATACGTCGACAGCGAAGCGGCCCGCCGCTTGTTCGATGCGAATGCGCTCGCGCACTTCGCTCGCACGCGCCTCGAGAATGTCCACGGTTATTCCATACGTCGCCTCGAGGTCCTTCTTGAGATTCTGATGCGCGGCGAGCCCTACGAAGGCGCTGTAGAGCACCACGTGGCCTTCATTCCTGGCGGCGGCAACGAGCTTGCCCCATTCGTCCTCCGCGCGCGCCGCCTCCGGCGCCGAAAACACTACGGAGCCCGCCGCCAACCCCAACAGGGCCGCGCGTCGCGTGATCCACCGGCGTTCGGCCTGGTCATTGCCCGAGGTCACGCGCTACTCCGCCGCTTGCCGGCCAGGAGAGGGCCAGCGGACAGCGGACTTCAGCTGTTGTTGATACGCGTCGAGCCAGTCGATCTTGTCGTCGACATAGAACGAGCCGGCGCGCGCCCTCCAGAACACCTCTGTGTCGTCGACGCCGGGCGGAACGGTGCCGCTCTCGGCGAAAGCGCGAGCGACCGTCAGCAGACGCCGCCTCGTCCGCGAGATCATGATGTCACTGGGAGCCAGATGCTCCTTGGTGTGATCCACGATCGGCCCCATGCTCTCGGTGACCGCCTGATCCTGAATCACGATATTGCGAATGCCGGTGTAGATGCGGTTCTCCCGCTGCGCGACGCGGTCGATTTCCCAGTCGTTGCCGGCATTTTGCGCCGCCCGCCACCTACCGAACCAATCGGTGGTGTTGGGAAGGTAGTCGAGCCGGTCGGCGCCCGGTATTCCCGATCCCGATTTCAACTTTGAGGACGAGTAGGTCGCGCCTTTTGCCGAGCCGCCGTAAATCGAGATCAGCATCGTGTGTGTATCATCCATGGGCACCCATGCCTTGGCGACCACGTGATCGGCGAAGTCGGCGTTCGGCGTCTGGGTCCAGAACGGCAGGCAGAAATGCGCCATGCGCCAGTGCATTCGATCGTTCTGTTCCGGCCGGAAGGCGCCATACATGGTACCCCAGTCGGTTTCGGTGACCTTGTACTCGGGCGCCCGATTGGCCACCGTGTGACGCGCCGGATGCCCCTCTTCGAAGTCGTCGGCGTTTATGTGACCTGCATGAAGGAAGCCGAAATGGGAGGTATCGATATCGCCTTCCAGACCCTGCAGCCAGTTGGCCTCGCGCTGCAGGATGGTCACGGTCAGGTCCTGTTCGGGCACGAACAGCGCCTCGTGCATCGGAAGGGGCGGGGCCTCGGCGCGCGCCCCCATGTAGACCCAGATAAGGCCGGCCAGTTCCTGCACCTTGTAGCTTTTCGCACGGACCTTCTCCTTGAAGTCCTGCGGCGGCGGGACATTCGGCATCTCGAGGCAGCGCCCTTCGACGTCGAACTTCCAGCCGTGGTAGACGCAACGGATGCCATTTTCCTCGTTCCTGCCGAGGAACAGCGAAGCGCAGCGATGCGGACATTGATGATCGAGCACACCGACGCGGCCTGAGCTGTCGCGAAACGCAATCAGGGCCTCTCCCAGCAGCATCAGCCGCATCGGATCGCCGTCGGACTTCAGTTCGGAGGACAACGCTGCGGGAATCCAGTATTGCCGCATCATCTCACCCATGACTGTACCCGGCCCAACCCGCGTCAGATCCTGGCCATCGGTCGCCTTGGACATGTCGATCCTCCTTGTTGTTTTTTTTGCGCCGCAATCGATTTTTGCCGCGCTGCACTAGGTTTGCATTAATTGCATTATGCAATTAATTAGCAAAAGCGTCAACGAGGCTCGTAAAAAGTTGATGCACCGTTTCCGGCGACGACCGTCACTATGGTTTCAACCGATTTGGGAATTGCGCTTTTGAAGAAAAAAAATACTTCCCTTCCGCTCGAGAATTGGATCGCCTACAGATTCGGCCTTGTCGCAGCGCGTCAGGGCAAATTCGTTGCCCCTATGTACGCGAGCCGCCACAACCTCACTGTCCCGGCCTGGCGCAGCCTCGCGGTCATTGCGCGCTATCAGCCGCTGACCGCCACTCGGCTCGCCACGTTGACGTCTTCCGACGCCTTCAAGGTCACGCGGGCGATCGAGTTGCTGGTCCGGAGGGAGTTGATCCGCCGCGACGTGGACAAGGACGACCGGCGCCGCGCGAGCCTCAGCCTGACGGCGAAGGGTCGCCGGGTTTACACCGATATCGAGAAATACATGGTCCGGGTCGAGCGCGAACTCGCTTCGGCTCTCGATGCGAATGAACTGGCAACGCTGCGGCAGAGCCTCGATAAACTGGACCGCCAGTTCGAGACCCGGATCAAGATCCACGGTTGGGAGAGGTTTTTGAAGGATACGTGAAGGCCCGCAGTCCAGACGCGGATGCCGATCTGCCATGGCGTCAGCATCTAAGCCGAAGCCCTCACGTGTGAAAGTTCGCGAGCATCGCGAACGGCTGCGTCGGCAAGGACTGCGTCCTATCCGGATTTGGGTCCCGGATGCGCGCGCCCCTGCGTTCCGCTCAGAGGCGCGTCGTCAGTCGCTGGCCGTGGCCGCAAGCTCCCGGGCACACGAGGATCAGGCGAGAAAGCCACCATCCAGCCAGCTCTGATAAGTATTGAGAGCGTCGTCCGTCCAAAACGGTCCGCCCATCGGCATTCGAGGCTTCTCGTCACCCTTGAGACGCGCCAGAACGCGCCTCGCGTTTGCATGATCCGGGTAAGTCGCATCGCCGGTCGGATCGGACATGTAGGTGTATGACGTAAGCTCCACACCTTGCCCATTCATACAGTTGATGTCCTTTTGACGAAACAGCGGGACAATATCGGTCGAGAAGGACGTCATGGGTGGGCCGTCTTGTGCTGCGCGCGGATCGGAGCCGACCATTCGAAATCATTCTGGAGATATTTGATGGTGCTGCCGGCCCCGAGGGCGGCCGCGTTTGGTTCGCCGACCACGAAATTCCCACCGTCGAGAGTATCCAGCGAGCCGTCGCTCAACACGCCCGCCATGGACGCGTTGAAATGGCAGGTCATGCAGGACGATTTATCAGCTCTGTTCGCCTCAATCTGCGTATTGCCGACGATGACCGGTTTGTTGCTGGCATCGAGAAAGTCGATCTGGGTACCGCGAAGCCGATAGTGAGCCCATTTACTTCCGACAAGTTCCTTTCGCTCACCGTCCTTGGTTCCACGATCGGGTGCTGCAGCGCCTCTTGTCGTGCTATCGCGCGAGGGCAGCGCGGGACCCGGCGTGGTCTCAAAATCCTCTTGCGCGAAATCGGCCCAGAACCACTGCTTCAGATCTTTTGTGGTGACGTGAAAGCCGGTGAGCTTGTAATAGGTGTCTCCGACCTGGCGCCAATGATACCGGGCCTTCTCGTCGGCCGAAATCGCCTTCGGATTCGTGGTGGTAACCCAATTGGCCTTTACTTCCTTGGCCGCCTGCGGAAACTGGATCAAATCGCGGTTGTTGGCCACTTTCGCCGCTTCGAATTTCGCGGTCAGTCCTTCAATGTTGTAGAGGTCGTTCTTCTGGGTGAATTCGAAGGCGGCTTGATTCAAACGCACCTCGAAGTCGCCGGTCGGATCGCCCGGCCCGAGCAGGATTTGCGGACGAATTCTGCCGGCCGCAGGCTTGTTGACCGGCAGCGTATGCCGCGTTCCGAAGCCCAGCGATTCATTCAACGCCGAAGCGACCTTGAGATTGACGCTGAAGACCTTGAGCGGACGGATCGCGCGCGGAAGATTGTTCCAGGTGCCCGGGTCCGATCCATCCGGCTTGAAAACCTCGGAACCCTCCTGCCCCGCACCGTCTCCCGACGCAAGCGCCCATGTCTCCCAAACCGTCGCCGTGTCATCGTCATACTGGGTGATGGTCTTGCCGCTGGCAGGCACTCCCGCGGACGACGGTGCCGCCTGCAAGTTGATGAAGTCGAACAAGCGCCAAGCGTATTCGTCAGGATTGGTCTGAGCCAGATTGGCTGAAGCTGGATCGCCACCGGGTTCCGCTGGAGCGGTTTGAGCCATTCCAGCGGTCGGGATGACGAGTGCGGACAAGCTCAAAGACAACACGGCAGCACGAAAATTGCTGAGCAAACGGCGCATGGTGCCTTCCAATAATCCAGCGGGTTAGCCGCGGTTAGAAAACTGGCCGGGCCTACCAAACGCTACAGGTTAAAATACCTTAGATTGATTGTGTAACTTCAATATCGCATTACTAGAAGGCCATCGGATGGATGTCAATCTTCCCGCCCGTGCCTGATACTGCGTCGCTTCGCCGCGCAGATTGCCGCGGCCGGAAAAAACAATGCGTTACGGAGCGAATGGGGAAGTCAGCAAGGCGCTGATTGAATTAATTGTGCGGTCGAAGTGACTCAGTTCATTTCTGGCGTCACCACTATATCCCTCCGTCGCCACGATGTCGGACAGGTATGAGTAACGTTCGATCTGGTTTAACCAGACCTGAGGCTCTTGGGTGAGTGAGTGCGATTCACAAACCAGGGCTGTCATCTTTGCAGCGATTTGATCGATGCACCTG
>PLTD01000132.1 GCA_003165335.1 Rhodospirillales bacterium
TTTGAAATGCGATTGCCCTGGGGTTTTCACACAGCCTCCACCCATGGCCGCCGAAGCGCTTTGCCAGCGCTGAGTCCGCTTTCGAGAACCGCTGTCTATCGCAAGAAGGAAGGCTGGACGGCATAACGCCCGGACGGCGATCACAGGGCATTTTAGCCACTTCGCAAATCGGGAAATATTTCTCGTTTTGCAACGCGGCTACCGTGAATCCTTCCGTTAAACTCTTCTGCTAATCCTACTAACATATTGAAATATAATGACTCATGGTCGCTGGCATACGACATGCAGAGATGTTGGCATGCGAGACGCGGTGTCTTGCCCTTTCACAAGGAGCCGATCATGAAATACGCAATTCTCATAGTGTCCATTAGCCTGATCCTCGGCGGCTGCGCCGCCCCTCAGAACTCCATCAGCGCCTACAACAATGCCCCAGAGGCGAACTCCAGCGTCTCCGCCTTTCCCGTCAATCTGCACGGCGGCCAACCCTATATGGCTCGGCCGGCCAGCTTGCAGATGCAGCAGTGCGCCGTAACGGCGACAGGCTTTGAGGCACCGAGCACCGACCCGACCGCCCCCATGAAGATGATCGCGGCTTCCTGCTGGCTCTGAGCCGCATGGACGGTCTGCTTGTGGAAGCGTTGAGTGTAAAATCGCGCCCAACCATGGCCCCCCCGCCCAAGTACCATAGTGCTCTGTATTCGCTATAGAATTATCGAATCGGGTGGAGTCGTGTTTCGCGTCCAACCGCAACCCCTCTCGAGCATACGATCTCAGCGCTATATCAATGGCCTAGCGCAATCTTGGGTAGGGTCGTGGTTGGGCGCGATTTTATACATAGGCGTAGGCGTAGGCTTGGCCCGAAATCCACAGACCGCTTCAAATCCCGCAGATTGATCGTCGAGGCACCGACGAATGACTGCTTATAGCGGATTGTGTTGATAAAGTCCGGCGTTGATCGTCTTCGTGCCGCGTGATTCACTTGTCCCATGGATCGGCGGAGGACACGGCGATGATGGGATTGCAGGCTGAAGCGGCGCAGCTGTTTTACGATTTCCGCCTTGATGATCACGTTCCCGGCGATCACTTTCGGCCTCTCCAGCGTCGTAAGATTGCTGCTCTCAGTGATTAAGCAGAGCCACTTTGCTTGTCATAGGGACGAGCTGCCGGAACATTGCCCCGCCGAAAATTCCTAAGCATTGGGATCGCCTGGTGCCGTCGCCCAGGCCAGTTCGACGAGCGTCACGGTCCGCAGACCGGTACCACCAAGCTGGCAAACGATGAGCCCCTGCTCCTCGATGTAGGTCAGCAGACGCCGCGCACGTCCCAACGAGTGGATGCCATAGGCGCGTGCAATCGCAGCATCGCTTGGGCAGGGCGAACCTTCCTTCGCCGCGCGAGCAATCATCATGTACACCCCCCGTAAGTCCTCCGGAAGCGTGGCGGCGCGGACCGAGACGTCCTGCCACGCGTTATCCTCTGCCATATCGGTGGCGAGGCCAGCGCGGGCGAGCGTCAGCATGCGACGGAAATCGCCCAGGTCCGGTATGTCAGAACCGAGGCCTTCAATTCGGCAGCGAACCACGAACTCCTGATAAAGGACACCGACGGTACGGAATCCCGTGTCGGCTTCTGCCAGGATGGCACGCAGGACACGGTCCAGCCGCTCGCGCCGCTGCGCCCGTTCCTCAGCGCAGAGTGGCTGCTCTACTGGTTCGGGACGGATCTCCAGCGCGGCGGACTTGGCCGCCATAAGCTGGCCGAGGAGGTCCGGCGACGGCGCCGGCCGGCGCTGGGTACGGATCGGCTCGGGCGGCGGAGCCGCCAGGATGATGGCGTGCGCATCCTCCAGTGTCGCCTCTGGCATCGGCATCAGTCCCGGGATGGCATTGCGCGGCTGCGTAGCCGTGGGACCGATCCGCAGCCCCAGGGGGCGACGGGAGAGGGCAGGGCCCAGCGCCATGAATTGTCCCCGCTCCAGGTCCCGGAAGGCATCCGCCTGTCGCCGATCCATACCCAGGAGGTCGGCGGCGCGCGTCATGTCGATATCCAGGAAGGTCCGGCCCATGAGGAAATTGGAAGCCTCGGCCGCTACGTTCTTTGCAAGCTTAGCCAGCCGCTGGGTGGCGATGACACCCGCAAGCCCCCGTTTCCGGCCACGGCACATCAGGTCCGTCATGGCCCCGAGAGAGAGCTTGCGTGCCTCGTCCGAAACCTCGCCCGCGACTGCCGGCGCGAAGAGCTGCGCCTCGTCCACCACCACTAGCATCGGGTACCAGTGGTCACGCGAGACTTCGAAAAGTCCGCCCAGGAATGCCGCGGCGCGCCGCATCTGGTTCTCGGCGTCGAGACCCTCGAGATTGAGCACCGTGGAAACACGATGGATGCGCGCGCGTTCGCCGGCAGCCTGCAGGGTCCGCGCGGTATGGACCTCGGCATCGATGACGAGGTGACCGAAACGGTCAGCCAGCGTTACAAAGTCGCCTTCGGGGTCGATGATGGTTTGTTGCACCCAGGGGGCGCTCTGTTCCAGCAGCCGGCGCAGCAGATGGGATTTGCCGGAACCCGAATTGCCCTGCACTAGCAGGCGGGTCGCCAGCAGTTCCTCGAGGTCGAGATGCGCCGTGGCGCCCGCCGTCGTCTGTCCCATATCGATCGCAACGGTCATATCTCGACTCATAATTTCTTGGGGACAGGGGCTTATCAACCTGATCGCACGACGTCGAGCGCATCGACCATAACATCACCCCCGAGCGCGTCCGGGAAAGTGGATAGCCTGTACGTTTTTCACTGCCTTCGGGACGGTGGAATTCTGTCGAATCGCAATCTGAACCGAATTTCGTGTGTAGGTGTACACCCTGCTACCAACGAAGTTCGGACGTTCGCTCCCGGCGCGAAGCTGACGGGACACCGACCGATGCTATTTTCCGCTTTCGACCAGCTGCCGTCATTATGAGTTGTACATCCAAAGCTTGACGATGATTTGGTACTCGGTCTGTTTACAGGAGTGCCCAACGACTGAGCGCGCCTAATTCAACGGGCATTCTGATAGGCGGATTCCATGCGACTGTTGCATACATCAGATTGGCATCTCGGTCGTACCTTGGCCCAGGAAAGCCTCATCGATGATCAAGCTCATCTGCTTGAGCAGGTCTTCGCCGCGGTGGTGGACCATCGTGTCGATGCGTTGATCATCTCGGGAGACCTCTTCGACCGCGCGGTACCACGGAAGGATGCGATTCAGCTCTTCAACGATTTTCTCGCGCGGGTATACGGGGAAACGTCGGCCGCTATCATCGCAATTGCTGGCAACCACGATGCTCCTGACCGGATTAGCTTTAACGCCGCGTTGCAGGACCCAAGACGGGTTTTGATCCGGGGCCCGCTTCGAGATCGCCCGTCCGCGCTTGTCCTTAAGGACGAACATGGCCCAGTGGCGTTTTCCGCTCTCCCTTTTTGCGAAGTGTTCTCTGCCCGCGAGGCTTTCGGCAACACCGCCATTGCCAGTCCCGCCGATGTCCTCGCGGCGCAGATAGCTCAGGCTCGCCTCCATGTCCCGCCAGGCGCGCGATGGGTCATTTCGGCCCATGCCTTTGTCGAAGGTGGTATGATCACTGAGACCGAGCGTCCTCTTACTCAAGTCGGTGGCATCGAGACCATACCGGCAGGTGTGTTTGACGGAGCAGCCTACGTTGCCCTGGGTCATTTGCACCGCGCGCAGGCTGCCGGCGCGCAGCATATTCGTTATTCTGGATCTTGGATGGGTTTCGGTTTCGACGAAGCGGGCGAGACGAAGTCGATGACTCTGGTCGACCTTGATGGTGCCGGAGCGGTGACGGTCCAAGAGCTGCCGCTTGTCAGCAAACGACCCCTGCAGATTTTGACGGGCCGCCTGGAAGAACTGCTTGCCGCGGGTCGCATCCCTGGTGCCGCATCCGTTGGGTCGCTGATCAAGGCAGTCCTAACCGATGAAGGCGCTTTGATCGATGCGATAGGCCAACTGCGCGCTGTCTATCCGAATGTTCTGCAATTGGAACGGCAGAATCGATTATCTGCAATAGGGCCGGGCGCGGCCGCCGCGATTGTTGACCGACGCGATCCTCCGCGTGTCATTTCAAGTTTCTTGGATGCAGTCCGTGGCAGGGCGCCGGATGAAGTTGAGGTAGCCATGATTGCGGAGGCGCTGGCGGACGCTGTCGACGAGGCCGCATAAACTATGAGACCGATAAAGCTAACGCTGAACGCCTTTGGCCCGTTTGCCGACAAGCAGATCGTCGATTTTCGGCAGGCACTCGCCAACAGGCTTTTTGGGATCTATGGCGCCACGGGTGCCGGAAAAACATCAATCCTCGATGGCCTCTGCTTCGCTCTATTCGGAGAATCGTCAGGCTCGGAGCGCCAGGGCGACGATCTTCGTTCACATCATGCGACGCCGGATAGCGAGACCAGCGTTGAGCTGATCTTTGAAGTGGGTGCCAAGCGCTTTTACGTTGTCAGACGCCCGCGCCAAACTGTCCGCGGGCGGCGCGGCGATGCCCTCGTAGAACGCCCTCATTGGGCGGCGCTCTACGACGCGACCGATCTTGATGTCGACGAGATCAATGTCGAAAACCCTGGCATCGTATTGGAAGAGCGCAAGGTAGACGTTGTCGCCGAACGTATGCGATCGATTTTGAATTACAGTGCTGCACAATTCCGGCAGGTGGTTTTGCTGCCGCAAGGGCAGTTTCGTCAGCTTCTCACCGCTTCCAGCGATCAGCGTTCGGCAGTTCTTCGCGGCCTTTTCGACGTGTCTTTATACGAACGGTTTGTCGAGCGACTAAAGACCGAGGCCGGCAGCCTTCATGACAGCGTCGAGCAGGGACGGGCGAAGATACAAGGAAGGCTCACTGCTCACGACGTAGAAGACGTGGGAGCTTTAAGGCTTTTGGTCGATGTAGTTGTGGACCAGCTTACATCCCAGATTGAAGCTCGTGACGCGGCCAACAAGTCACGTGATCTGCTGCGCATCGCACTCCAGGCTTCTCAAGCAATTGCGACCCGCTTTACCGAACAAGACGATGCGGTCGTGGCTTTGGCCGCGCTCAAAGCCAAGGGGGCTGAAATAGAAGCCCTGAAGCGTCGGCAAAGAGCCGCAAACCGGGCTCGTGGATGCTTTACGCTCGATGCAAGAGCAGAGGAGGCTGAAAAAGAACTCGTTGCAGGGGTAAACGCCCGCGCGGCTGCGGATATAGAGGTCGCTCGTCTCGCGCACGACGCCCAAGCTGCAGCGGATTACCTCGGCACCTCTTTGGGGCAGCAGGCTGCGCGCGACTCATCAGCCTCACGGGTCACAAGTCTCCAGACGTTTCACGATCGCATCGGCCTTGCGGAGCCATTGCGCTTGGCCGCCAGCGCAAGTGCGAGCGCACTCCAGATCGCCAGACGCGAACTCGATCGCACTGGGCCAATTCACCTGAGCGCTGAGGGCGCGTTGGAGAAAGCAATCGCGATCTTTTCCGAGGTTCAACAGAATGCACTGTCCGTCGCGGAAAACGAAACAAAGCTCCAAACCTTGAATCAGGAAAGGGGGTTGGCATCGGCTTTTTCCGACGCGACCGTCTCGGTTGCTAGGCTGGCAGTGAACCACGAACAGGCTCAGAAGGATCTGACCCAGCTTCGTCAGATTTTGGCCGGCGCGCGCGAGAAAGAGACCGCGGCGGAGCAGGCTCTCGTGTCGGCGCAAGCGGCGCATCTGGCCCATTCTCTGATTGATGGAGAAGCCTGCCCGGTTTGCGGCAGCCGAGATCACCCAGAGCCGGCGCGAGGAGATCCCGAAGAGCAAGAGCAAGAATCTGCAGGGAAAAAGGCCCGTCAGGAGAGAGAAGCTGCGGATTTGGCTGAGCGTGTTGGTTTCGAAACGGCGGCTCGCGCTGAAAGCGAATGGAAACAGGCTGCGGTGCGTCTCAAGGATTTAGAGCGTCCCTCGCGGGACCTAACAGCGATCGACAACGACTTAGCCAGCATAGAGGCCAAGCTCGCAACTCTTCGGCTCAATTGCGATGTCGGGACAGCTCAAACCAAACTTGCGTCTGCGCGCACTGCGGTTGCAACAGCACTCAAGTTGTTCACTGACGCTCGAGAAGCTCATGCCGCAGCAGATAAGGTAGCTGCGTCGGATGCGGCGGCGTTTGTGGCGTCGCTGTCAGATGTCCCAGCCGAGTTCCACCAAGCCACTGCACTGGCGGAGGCGTTGAACGCCGCTCTGATGAAGCGGGACCGCCTTGTCGCCAAACACAACACTGCGATAGCTCAAGAGCGTATCGCGAGCGATCAATTGAAGGCCGCTCGCAGTACTCTCAGTCATGCGGTCGCTCGAAGGGCTGATTTGATATCGGCAAGGGACAAACATAGTGCTGCATTTCAGGCTGCAAAACATATTGCTGAACTCACAGACGACGAGTATCTAATCGCGAAGGCAGACATCCCGGAGATTGATGCTCTGACGGTGCGAATCAATGCTCATGCCGAAACGCTTGCAGCGGCCACCGATCGCCGCGATCGAGCAGTCGCGGGGGTAGAGGGACTTACGCGTCCTGATCTCGTGGGAGCCAACGACGCTCTCAAAAATGCAGACATCGCATTGGCGGCGGCCGAGCAGGCTGTAACGTCTACGAAGTTGCGTTCACTTCAGCTGGAAGCGACGCTTACTGCCGTAGGCATCCTTGAAGCGGAGCTTGCTCAGGCAGCGGAACGTTACCGTGTTCTCGGTGAATTGGCGCAACTGACTGACGGACGAAATGCTCACAGATTGCGGCTTCGAGATTTCGCGATCGCTGCGACATTCGACCTTGTCCTTGAGGCCGCCAATATTCGGTTCGCTCGAATGTCGCGTGGGCGGTTCACCTTACTTCGCAAATTCGAAGGCGGCGATGGTCGCGCGCGCTCGGGTCTCGATATCGAGGTTTTCGACGCCCATACCGATCAGAAGCGCGACGCTCACACGCTTTCAGGAGGCGAAGGATTTCTCGCCTCTCTCTCCCTAGCGCTCGGATTGTCCGATGTCGTCCAGGCGGAGGCGGGGGGCGTGAAGCTCGATGCTATCTTCATCGATGAAGGTTTTGGTCATCTCGACGATGAAACTCTGGATATCGCGCTGGACACGCTGCGCGATCTGGTTGGCCAAGATCGCGCAGTCGGAGTGATCAGCCACGTCGAAAGCGTCAAGCAACAGATCTCGGCAGGGTTCGATGTCGTTCGGACCATCCGGGGCAGTAGTATCGAGGCGCGGCGGGCCGTTTAGGGAGGAAGTATAGCGATGTCAGATCCAGTGCGGTCGTTTACCGGCGCAGCGCGCGCCGCGGCCGAGAAGTCGGGATGCTGTCTAGTGAATGGATGGCCGCAGGGTGAGTGCAAAGCGCTAATGGTTGTTCTCGAGCCCGATGAAATACTCAGAGTGACCGAGGCTTTGCGCCCAAAATTGGTCTATCTCCAGCCCAGGCCCGCGAACTGACCGCGC
>PLTD01000216.1 GCA_003165335.1 Rhodospirillales bacterium
CCCCGACCTTCGGTTTACAAAACCGATTTCCTTTATGCTAGTTCAATACCTTAGCGCAGTTATGTTGCATCCGTGTCGCATTCACTTGATCAGATCCACGTCCGCCTCGCGCATCATTGTCTGATCATCGCCCTCGTCATCGAACAGATGACCGTAGGTATCCATCGTCATTACCATGGAGCTGTGCCCGAGAAACCCCTGGAGCTTCTTAGGCTTGCAGCCGCGTTCGATCATATAAGTCGCGAAAAAATGCCGGAGAGTGTGGATGCCATATTTGGCGCGGAGGATCGGCGAACCATCCTCTTTTTGACCGGTCTGGATTGCCATGCCTGCCGCAACCTGGAGCGGGTTGAATTCCCTGCCGACGATGTTGCTATGATTTTCGACGTTCCCGTTGCCATTCGGAAAAACCAGCCGCAACGTGCCGGCGGTATCATCCCTGCTCTTTTTGCGCGGGCACTGAAGGCGCCACTCCTTTAGCGTATTCGCGACGGTCGGCATCATCGGAATGTCCCGCTCGCCCGCCTCAGATTTTGGAGCTCCCATCACGCCCCAGGCGTCCGCCCGCTGACGGACGCGGATTACGTTGGCGGCAAAGTCGACGTCATCCCACATCAGTCCCCGAAGCTCCGACGCCCGCATGCCGGTCAGAGCCGCCGTCACCGCGACCGCCCGGGCGCGGCCGGCGGCGCTCCTGATGATCGCGTTGACCTCGGCCTTCGTTGGAAAATCCCTTCCAGCGCGAATCTTTTTGGTTCCACGCGCGGGAACCTTGATCGTTACCGATGCCGCTGGATTCTTCGCAATGCGGCCGCGTCGCTCTGCCAGCTTTATGACGCTCTTGAGGGTGGCCAGCACTTTCTTCGCTGTCGACGGAGATATGCGCGCGGCTTGGTCGTCGATCGTAGACCGTGATCTCAGATCGACGGCAAACTGTTCCACCGCCGGCGCCGTCAATGCGGAGAGTTTCATTGTGCCCAGGGGCGGCCTGATGTGATTATCGATGTGTCCCGTCCAGGTGGCCCGTGTAGAGCGCTCAAGGCATCGAGCTTCGTTGTCGGCGATCCAATCGTCGGCGGCCTGGCTGACCGTGATGCTGGTGCTCTGTGCGGTGTGGACGCCGCTGACGACCTCGTGCTGAGCCTTGATCCGGTAGGCCTCGGCTTCCTTCTTGGTCCCGAACGTTTTGATGTGCCTCTTCCCGGCCTGGTCAAAATAGTCAACCACCCAAGCAGTCTTGAGATCTGCTCCGGATTTCCAGGTTCGTTTTCGAATTGAGGCCATATGCCATGTTGCACGATAACCGAGGGTCGGCGCAATCAAGTGTGGCCGGAAAAGCAAAGCCCCGCCGGTGAGGGCGGGGCTGAACAAGGTTCCAGCAGGCTTGCAATCGCCAGTCGCCAGAACCTGCCGCCGAAACGGTCTTCCAAGCCCGATGCCGAAGCAGCGCGGGTACGCCTCTAATATGGACATGTCCGAGTCGGATATCAATCGCCGATCGCTAGCGCCCGCTTTATGCAGGTCATAATGGCATCCAGATCGGAGGCGCTCACCTGGTAGGTCGTATAGTCGCGTCGGCCATCGCGCAGCTTCACTCTGACCCGATCCAGCCGTTCTAATCCGACGGTGGCCAGCATATCGCACTTTGCCCAGACATCCTTTCCCGCGGCGGGCGGATACGGTGTGCTTGCGAGGAGGTGGTGATAATCGGCGATCGGCTCCGGGGCTGTCGTACTCAGCGGAACAACCGTGCAAAGGTTTGCTCGGTGGCGAAACCGAGGTGAAACGATAACGACGGGCCGGACTTTGATCATCTCCGGCGCGCGAAATCCAGTAGAGAAATCGCAGATTACTATTGTCCCACGCACGGGATGAAATGTTAGAGGCATATCGCCCTCGTTTGAATTGAGAGCATTTTATAGGTCTGCACGAAGGTGTTTGACTATGGCGATAAACACTCGTCGATTTAATAGCTTATGCCACGTCGCCATTCTCATACCGCTCGACATCGGCGGCGCGGATCCCGTCGCGCTGCTTATTTCCTCAGCCTCACCCCTGCGCCGCCGCCGTTCTCAGGGATGAATTTGACGCCGTTATTTCTTGGCCGCCTCGAGGCCGAGTTCAATCAGCCGGCGCATTGCTTCGTTTTCGGACGGCAAGCGCGCGTCAAATCGATAAGCGGCGACACGCCCCGCTAGCGCAAGACCGATTTTGCGAGGGTCAGCAGATTGAGCCATTTGCGCCCAGGGTGTCCTCGTAATGCCCGATAATACAGGTTGAACCCGTCAACGTAGACAATCGTCCGCACGGTCCATACGAGCCTAAAAAAGCAAAGGCCGCCAAGGCTTTACGCCTGTGCGGCCTTTGGGCCCGCGGCACGCCGCGGGTGGGTTATAAGAAGGATATAGAGTCGGCGACTCGGCAGCGCAAGGCATTTCTTTCTCGAGTCGAGCTATTTTGATTCACGTCTAATTTCCACAAATTCTACCGATCGTCGAGTCTTCTAAAATATGAATGATGCTGGGTTTGGACTAATTTACCCCGATAATTCCTCCTGTCGGGCGCGATCGGCTCGAGCGATTAATGCCGGCCTGACGGTTCAAAGAATTTCCTCCGGCCGATTTCTCGCAGCTCATCGTATTTTGCGCGGTTGCCTCTATATAGCGCGGCGAGATCGCCACATCCGAACTCCTCGAGGGTGGCCGCCTCCAGCGCCCGGCGACCGGCCGACCACTTCGCGTTGAGTTCCCTGATATCGTCCGGTTGATCGCTTACCATGAAAAACTCGCCCTCCTTCAAACCGTGAGCTCGCTCTGCATCGCGGAGTTGTTTTCTAAGAGCGCTGAGTGCCGGGGAGGCATTCTGGCGGATTCTCGCGCTCACCAGGTCCTCAATCGCGAGCGAGATTGAAAAAAGACGCTCGGCGTCGTCGAGAGCGCCAACGGCATGCAGGGTATTGGCAAGGCGGACACGGAGGTGTGCGGCTTCCTCGATGGGGAGGCCTTCGCGGTTAAATATAAGCTGTTGAGTTAGGGGCCGCGGATCTGAGATGTCGTGTTCGTCCTCGTCTGCCGACATGATCATTTCCTCAACATCACGCCAGCGCAGGCGCCCTTGGTCGGCTCGACAATAATGTGCCCGGCCAGCCGGAGCCAGCCGGGCGAGTTATCAGCCGACCGCGCGCCGCTCGGCGCTGGCGTCTAACGCCATTGTTCGCGGCTCCCACTCTTTCCGATCTGTAAAAGCGCTGCCGATATTCGCTTGATCAGCGACTGCTCTTCCTGGTCGATCTTATTCCGCAGGGATAGCATCTGAAGCTGCTTGCGCATCGTGGTGATGTCGGTTGCGCGATGTTTCAGAATCGCCCTTTCCATAAGGGCCTTCTGGGTGCGTATGTGCGCTGTCGCCCAGGGTAGGCCATGAGGTGCGTCGAACACATCCAACCGCCAGTCTTCGAACTTGTTGTAGGTCGCCCAGAGACGAGGGAACTCGACACCGAGCCCTACGCGTTTGCGAGATAGCTTCAGGAGCCGCTTGATCTCGCTCTCTAAGGGCGACCGCTGGTCGATAATCCGCTCCCACGCGCATTCGTGCGCGTCCCAGCAGTTCCAACCGAAGCAGCGCATGGTGTTGATGACATGAACCGCGTTGTTAACAGCGAAATCGAGCAACCAGCGCGGGACGTTGGATGGATTACCCTCGATCCCAAGCGCGACGACACCGCGGCCAGTCATGCGCACCGAAAGCACGGCACCATGTTTGACGAAAAGCCCGGGCACATCCCACGAGTGAATATCTGCGAATTCCGTCGGTATTGGCGCCGGCTTCCGAACCTGACGCATTGGGCCGAAGAACGCCTCCTTTGCAGAGCCGCGCTCGTCGATTGGTGCGGTATTTAGGTCGGGGAGCCTAGATAACTCGGCTTCAACAAAGTCCGACATCCTCAGCTCCTCCAATTGCTGTGGATTGACGCCACCATGATCGGCGACAAGACGATCCAGCTGCGTCGCTGAGATGTCCCCGACTGCATGGCTTGTGCCCGGATGCGGCTCGCACGTCCGGAAGGAAGTGAAGAAGCCCGCCATGGCGCCAGGGTGCTTACCAGGGGCTGACCTCTGCTCGCCGCGGAAGTGAATCTCGAACCCGTCAGCGCACCGGAGTTGCATGATCGGGGCATCGCCCCTGGTGCCATCGATATCGGAAAACTTAAGATCGCCGCCACGGAAGCAGAGGTTGGAGATTAGAAAGCGTTGATAAATTCGGGCGACAATGCGGGGCAGCCTCGGGTTCGGCTGCGGAAACTTCATACTGATTGCGTCGATGGCGCCGATCGGTGGAACGGCGCCATTAGCAGTGGACAGCGTTCCGACACCGCCGATTTGAGCATACAGAGACGTCAGGTCGGATGTCGGCTTGATCATCATTCCGTCAGGCATAGCGTTCTCTCCTTTTTGGGTGTGTTGCGGCGCCGATAAAGAGCCGCTGGTTTCTGAAACACCGGACGTTTTATCGTGATCGGTGTTCTTGCCGTGGTCAGGGCCAAGGCCGGTCATAGTTCGGGCCCGTCGTGAGGCTCGTCTTCGATGCCCGTGTCCTCGGTATCTTCCTCGTGGTCAGGGCTGGGCTCATCGTCGAGGTTGGGCCCCAGGTCCTCCGTCACCGCCCCGACGGTCGCCAATGTGTCCAGCAGCGCTGCAGGCGCTGGCGTAAGCAGCCATTGCTCGGCGTCGACCGTAACGATGTCTCCGTGCTCAGCGATGAAGTGAAGGGCCTTCACCTCATCCGGAGCGAGGTCACCGATCAAACGGCTGAGCGTGTCGGCGGGAAGTCTCGGCACGAATGGCGACCGCGCGGGAATTTGCGGACGGAAGTTGGGACTAAAGGTTCGGCCGTCGGGCCGAGCTGTGCTATGGGCGTAAATAGCCATTGCCGTGATCCTCCTAAGATCCGGTTGAGGGTCAGGCCGGGTCAGGTGTTCCACCACCTAACTCGGCCGCTTATTGCTCGGTAATCCGAACAATGTTAGGAAATCATCTGCCGCCTATCCGTGCAAGTGAAATCCGAACGGTGCACTGAATTGCTTCCCGTCCAATGTAAGATGGCCCGAGCCGCCGCCGGCCTGGGGGTCCGCGAACTAGCCGCTGCAGCCAAGGTGTCGGTGGATACTGTTGTCCGATTTGAGCAGGGAGAGACGTTGCGCGAGCGGACGGTCGACGCTCTACGCGCAGCACTCGAGGCGGGCGGCGTCGAGTTCATCCCCGAGAACGGCGGCGGCGCCGGCGTGAGACTGAAGAAGTCCTAATAACCCTAGCCATTTCATCGAAAAGGCGCCTCTGCGTGGCGTAAAGCTCGTTGACGCTGGTTATTTTTGCCTCAACTGGATCTGGCGCCTCTACGATTGCGCGAAACTGCTTTTGGAGCGCCAGCGCGCGGCAGTGAGGGACGTTGCTATCGTGGCGCGCCGACTTTCAGCCAGCGATCAGGGGGAGACGTCCGACGGCAGCCTGTACGAAACCTTCAGCTGGACCTTTTCGGCACCAGGCCCGCTTGCCTTCGCTATCATGCCCGCAGGCGCTCCATTGAATTCGACGGTGATCGTAGGCCCCGCCCCGGCGCCTGCCTGCGCTGAAGGCCCTGCGGGTGCTGTTGTCACGCCGCCTGTCACCGGTGCCACATCTGATGGCGCGTAAGGCCCAGCGAGCGCCGGTGCGCCACCAATGTTGAGCGTAGACGCCATTGAGGGTGCGGCAGCTGCAGTCGTGGCAGGGACGAGAGACATGGCGCCGGCCAGTGCAGGGGCCCCTGGGGAGGCTATTGTCGCGCTCCTTGTCACCGGTGCCGCATCTGGCGGCATGGACGGCCAAGCCAGCGCCGGCGCGGGACTAAGGGCGA
>PLTD01000071.1 GCA_003165335.1 Rhodospirillales bacterium
CACTCCAAAATGAGCCTCGGCTCGCCGAGTATTTCGTGAAGTATCTAATAACACGTACCAGTCGCGTGGAAGCGGATTTGATCGATCAATTGTTTAATTCCAGCGAGCAGCGGCTCGCACGACTTCTGCTGCTTCTCGCCCATTTCGGCAAGGAAGGAGCGGAACCAATTAATGTTGAAATCAGCCAAGAAACGCTCGCTGAGATGATCGGGACCACTCGCTCTCGCGTCAGCTTTTTCATGAACAAGTTTCGAAAATCGGGATTCATCAGCTACAACGGCAATATTCACGTCCACAATTCTCTGTTGAATGCTGTTCTGCACGAAAAGCCGACGTTGAGAACTGACGATTGACCGGCAAACCGTGACGCGCGCAGTAAAGAACCGCGATTCACATGCCGCCAGCAAGCCGCTGGACTAATAGCGGACCGACCAAGCGAAGCTGCTCCTCAAGCGATCGCAGTTGCGCCAGCAGGCGCATGCGCAATTCTGGAGTTTCCGTGCTTATTGCGACAGCCGCAATAGTCTGAACATTGCTCTTGAGAATCGGTCCAATTAAATTTATCGCGCTGAGAACTTCTGTCAGAGCCGTGTCACGGGCATCACCCGACGAAGCTGTCTGGCGTTCCTTGAATGCTATGACTTGCCCCATAACGATCTCCCGTCATATCCAAGGCTTCAATCAGAAGCCAAAGTCTCTGCCACAAGGCGAATTCGGAACACAGGCTTCCGAGACAGGTCGAGAAGTTCGATCTGCCATTCGGTGTTTTGTTTTATGCCGCGTGAAACGCTACCAACGAGATCGCTGCAAACCGTGGTCATCTCTGTCCAAGCAGCTTGACGGTCGGCGATGTCGTCGAGTTCGGAAATGCCGGAATATTTGCCGTCGCTGATCTGGAAAAAAATAGAGGGCCATAGCGAGATCATTTATCGTTTGGCCGCCAATAGGCCGGGGAATCATATGTCCGCCAGCGTACTCTCCGATTATATTCGATAGGTAAATTTAGTTGGGCCGACAATGTGCACTTTAACAAGTCTGCTTGTCGTAAATTGAGTTTTTCTGGCGTTTTTTGAGCGGGGAACTTTCCAAGCCGACTTTCTTCAGGTATCGTCGGATACCGGACAGAGCAACCTTTGCGGGAGTGGCGCGCGCCAATGGAAAGGTACATCCATAACCAGAATCTCGCCCTCTTGAGGAAGCGCCTTGCCGAGGTTCAAGACGAAAATCAGCGCGGGGTCATCTTAAAGCTGCTGGCAGAGGAAGAGGCGAAAGACGTGCCTCTGCGACAGAAGTCATGAACCGCCGAGGCGTTGAATATACTGCTGTGCAGGTGGGGCCGAGCTTGTGGAAATGGCAATTCCGAATCGGCGATACCGTTACGACCGGCACGACCGGGACGAACCTCAGGGGTATGGCCGCGAAGAGGGCAGAAAAGCAGATCGACCGGGAGCTGAAAAGGCTGCGCGAGCTAAATTTTGAACGGCCCGAAAACGCAGAGCCGTCAGATGCTCCCTAAATCCCGCCGACCACGCGAAAGGTGTATCTACCCGTTGATACGCGTCACATACTCCGTCGCCGAATATTGCGAAATCACGGGCCTTAGTCGAGCAGTGGTTTTACGCCTGATGGACGACGGATCGTTCTCCACCGTGAAAATCGGTCATCGTCGGCTAATCCTAATGCGAGAACCGATACCGCGCGGTCGCAAGCCAAAGCCGACCAAGAATTGAGCAACATCAGGGTGCCACCAATCGGGTCGTGTAGCCACCCGTGGTCGATCCGTTTGACACAAATCAAAGAGAAAGTGTGCGTTGCGGAAGTATCGTTCGGAAATGCCCGATAAGCATCACGTCAGCGTTCAAAAGAACTTGGTAGATAGTCCCGGCGAAGTCATGTGCACAACCTGTCAGGTTGTGATGAGCCGCAGGTGGCTGAAAAAGCCAGATACTGAAACCGGCGTCACCGAGGCAATATACCGCTGTCCAAAATGCGATGCGACGGCTAGTCGCTGGGTAACCATGCGCGGTAGGCCGCAGGCGCGCTGATCTGTCCAGTTAACGGTTAGACCTCGTCGGACTCTTCGGTTTTCGGCTTGATCATCGCAGCGACATGGCCGAGGGTGAACACGTTGCTGACTTTATTGACGTGCCCCATCAAGCCGCCTGCATCGCAAGGCCTTACTGTTGAACAGTCTTATAATTCCAAGGCAACAGCTCATCGAGCCTGTGAGCGGGGTGTGACAAGAAAAATCTTTGGCCTTCTGTTGGCCTATCCTTGGGGCTCATTGGTACGCGTTGGTATTTCTTTGGTCTCATTGGGTCTTGTTGGTACGTGGTGGCTTTTGGCGAAAACGGCCATCAAACCGATCATCGTGGGCTATTGCGTTTTGTGCTGGGGCGAGCATCTCCGTACTGAAGGTTGCTAACAATCGTTCAGCGTCAAAGTCCCTCTATTGTCATCTGACGGCGCTGGAGCCTTGCACAGAGGCTTTTTCAAAATCCTCTGTAGTGGGACGCATCCGAGCCGGGATGGCGCTGATTGCGGCTCTGAGCGGTTCTGAGAGGCTTTCACCCCCTGGCGTCTCGTCCCGCGCAAGTTGGGCGACCGCTGCAACATCCGATCGAATGGACAGAGGAACAGAATTCTCACGGGCGCGACGACTGTCGGCGCCGGTTGGTTTGCGCCGGGAGGGAAGTAAAAGCGCAATTACTTCCCAAGAGAATTGTTGCCGCGCTGAACGCTCGGCTCATGGGTCGCTTGTACAGAATATTTTCGTTCGTTCTATTGACCAACTCATGGCGACAACCCACGCTTCTATCTGTCGATGCTTGGATCATGGTCCATTGCACCGGCCGCATGAGGGAAGGTGAGGCAACTAGCCCGCGCCTGCCAGCGGTCATCCCTCAATGTGAAGGCCGCTGGCAGCGCGGGGCTCATCGTGGACGTTGAACACCAAAAGCAATGGCTCGCCGGCAGCCCGTGCGTCTGCACAGCCGGTTCGGGACCTATCGCGCGCGGTAACCGGCACGGCGATCGGACTCAGAGGTTGCGCTCTTGCTGACCGAAGCACTTCGGGTTGGCGGCGTGCGGTTGGGCGCAGCGGGCGTGTCGCACTTCAGAGCGACGCGGGGCTTTTCCTGTGAAGCGTGCCGCCCTCTCATCTTGGCGGCAGCCTTTGCGCGTGAAGCCTGCGCGATCGGACAACCATGGTAGGCCGCTTGATGAGACTAAGAACGATACTCTTCGCGATTGTTCTGCACCCGGGAAGATGCGCAAGAGAGGGCGAGCACCGCCTCAAGCCTCGGATTATTCGGTAAGCTCCGAGTTGCCGGAAAATGTCCCGATCTCAGAGAATGAACTCCGCGCTCTGGAAATCTTGCTCGGCCCCGAATTGAAGGAACTGCTCGCCAAATCCGCCGGCAAGCCTCTGAAGTAACTCGCTTATTGAGACGTTGACAAGTCGTCCAAAGAGCTGCGCAAATGTACTTGGAAGCGTGAAAATCCTGTTTTGACAAACAGCTGGTGGCCCGATGACCAAGCATATTTTCCAGAACGCGATCCAGCCCGATGGCATCAAACCCGATAGCGTGGCGCTGTACCTGCGGGTCAGCACCGGCCGGCAGGCCGCGAACGATGTGTCTTTGCCATCGCAACGTGACGTCACCAGGTCCCATTGCGAGACCAACGGCTGGATCGTCGTCGAGGAGTATGTCGAGGCCGCCACCGCGACTGACGATCGACGACCCGCTTTCCAGCAAATGATGGAACGCGCCTGCGACCTCGATCGGCCGTTCAGCAAGATCGTCTTCTATTCGTTCAACCGTTTCTTCCGCAATGGCGCCGACATGGAGCTTGCGATCCGCAAGTTGCGCAAACATGGCGTTGAGGTCGTATCCGTCACCCAGCCGACCGGCGATGATCAATCTCGGGAGTTGATGCGCCAGCTAATTGGCGTCTTCGATGAGCACACCTCGCGCGAGATTAGCAAGAACACGACACGTGCGATGCGCGAATCGGCCAAGCAAGGCTTCTGGAATGGGGCAACACCACCGCTTGGCTACAAAATTATCGAAG
>PLTD01000205.1 GCA_003165335.1 Rhodospirillales bacterium
TTCTCGCGAGGAACCTGATGAAATGGCCGCTGGCGAAATATCGCAGGCGGCCATTTTGCATTTGCGCAATATTTTAAGCAGGCGATGTGCACATTGTTGCAATTTGGCAACGCAGCTCTGACGCTTTCACCGGTTTACCCCATTAATTCTGCGAAGGGGAATTGACCGGGCAACCTAATTCCCAATAGTAGACCGCGGTACAGGATCAAAGAGTCCGCGGAACCGATTCGGCGTTAGCTCAAGCGCTTAGCTTGTAGGCAGCCTGGGTCGGCGCGGTGCATAGGGAGGAAAACGGGATGACATCACGCATTTTCGCGGCTTTGTGCTGCACGACGGCGCTCAGCGCTTTTTCATCTGTCGGCGTCGTGTACGCTCAGCAGGGCGACCAGGCCGGTACCAGTTCGGGTCAGCTCGAAGAAATCGTCGTCACTGCGCGTAAGACCGAAGAAAAGCTTCAGGTCGCGCCGCTTTCGATCACGGCGCTCGGTTCGGCTAAGCTTGAGGCCGAAAATGTTACCACAGCAACCGCCCTGAACGGTCTTGCGCCTAACCTCAATATTTCCCAGGGCTCCGGCTACGGCTTGGCGCTCAACGTGACGATCCGCGGCGTTAATCAGGCCGATAACGTGCTCACCAACGATGCGCCGGTCGCCCTTTATGTCGATGGCGTCTACATGGGCCGACAGATGGGCGGCCTATTCGATCTGGTCGATCTGGAGCGCGTCGAAGTTCTGCGCGGTCCGCAGGGCACGCTGTTCGGTCGCAACACCACTGGTGGTGCAATCGACTTCATCACAAAATCCCCCACGGATGATTTCAACATCGAGGAAAAAGCGGCATACGGCAGCTATGGCGATTTCCGCACCCGCACGGAGGTCAACACCGGGCTGATCGGCGATACCGGGCTTAAGGCCTTAATCTCCTATTCGCACCACCAGAACGACGGTTATGTTCGCAATACACTGACTGCGAGCGACGACGGCTTCGGCTCTCTCGTCTCCGACTCCTTCTTTCTTCACCTGCACGGCGATCTGTCCGATGCTCTGAGCTTCGACTATAAGGTCGATTATTCCAACGAGCATGATCAGCCCGAGGCAGACTCGCTGACCTATGCATCGCCGGCTGATCAGGCCTATTTCGGCGCGTCGCCGAGCTTTGGCGGGGCGCCGCTGGTTGTTTCGCCCGGACGCCTCAGCACCGACACCGTCTACAATGCCGATCCTGCAAACCATGACGTGGTCTACGGTCACGCTCTGACAGTCCAATATGATTTCAGCGATGCTTTACGTCTGAAGTCGATAACCGCTTACCGTTCTTTCGCCGACGATTCGCACAGTGATCAGTCTGGGCAAGGTCTGCTGCTGGGGCCCGTGTTGAATGCAACATATTCTGGCGTCGCCGGAGTCCAGCAGGTCGGTCTATTTCAGACGCTATGCCCGGGGGATACCCCCAACTTTCCCAGCAATACCTGCGACCACCAGCGTCAGTACCAGTTATCGGAGGAGTTTCAGGCAACCGGTACAATCGGCGAGTTCAAATATATCGGCGGCTTGTTTTTCTTCGACGAGAAGGTTCATGAACAGGATCCGGAATTTCTAACCGTAGTCGAGCCGGGCTATTACTTTGGACCAGCAGTGGCTTCCAATCCCGCTGTTATCGCAGCCGGCGGCAATGTTGGCATTCAGGCCTATCCGGTTACGAATTACTATTCGGAATCGAAGTCGTTCGCGGCCTACGGCCAGACCTCATATCGCCCGGATTTCCTTGACGACAAGTTCGAGGCCACCGTCGGCCTGCGCTACACCTATGACCAGAAAACCATTCAACAGAAGGACTTCAGCGCAACGGCTCCGGGTTGCTACACGGACTCGCTCAATCCCGCGGTTCCCTGCGCCGCCTATTACGGCGCGCAGAATTTCCATAATCTGAGCTATCTGCTGTCGGCGAATTATCAATTCACCGACGATATTATGGGCTATGGGCGTATCTCCAGCGCCTACAAGTCGGGCGGGTTCAGCGCACGTACGCCGGGCGACGAATATTCTCCTGAAACGGATACATCATACGAGGCTGGCGTTAAGTCGGAATTCTTCGACCATCGCGTTCGGATCAATGCCGATGTGTTCTACACACAGTACGACAACGCGCAGATCAATGTCTTCGTGGAGAATCCTGTCACACACGCTGCTGCCAGCGTGACCACGAACGCCGGTTCGCTCGATTATACGGGCGGCGAGCTTGAGTTCAGCGTCATCCCCGTCAAGAACTGGCTGATCGACGGATCTTTCGGCTATACCGATCCCCAGTTCAATCAGTTCCTGACTGCGATCCCGCCGTCGACCACCAAGGTAAATTTAGCCAGCCAGGCGATCGACAACTACACGTCGAAGATGACCTATGCGATTGGTTTGGAGTACGACTTCGACCCGTTCACATTCGGCGATTTGTCGGTTCGCTCGGATTACAACTTCGCGAGCCCCAAGACTTTCCATCCGCTGACGGCTTTGTCCCCGCTCAACGAGATCATCAAGTCGGATAACTATCACAATCTCAGCGCCTACGTTCTGCTGAAGGATATCGAGACCAGCTATGGAACTTGGCAGGCCAAGCTCTACGGCGCCAATCTGATCAACCAGGATCAGCGCTATGCGGGTATCGATTTCGAGATCGCGTCTGGATCCAGCTTTGGAAACAACTCCTACAACCCGCCGCGGACCTTTGGTTTCGAAGTGACCTACAAGTTCGAGCCTTCGAAGCATGAAGCAACCTCTCAGGCTGCCTATGTGCCGCCGGCGGCCGTCGCTGCGGCACCGTCGGTTCCTAAGAGCTATCTTGTGTTCTTCGACTTCAACAAGTCTGATCTGACGGCTGATGCGACGACCATCGTCGACCAAGCCGCGAAGAACGCCGGACCGGCGAAAGTCACTCAACTGACCGTGACAGGCCATACCGATACGGTCGGCTCGGATGCCTACAACCTGCGCCTCAGCCGCCGCCGTGCGGAATCGGTTGCGGCAGAGCTCGAGAAGGACGGCATCGCGTCGTCGGAGATCGAGATCGTGGCCAAGGGCAAGCGTGACCTGCTGGTTCCGACCGCCGATGGCGTGAAAGAGCCGCAGAACCGCCGCGTTCAGATCGTCTATGGCAGCTAAGCCAAGGGTGACATAGGCAGCCTTACCTAAAAGGCCCCTGTCGCGACCAAGCGATAGGGGCCTTTTTCATAGGAACTTCCCAGGCCGGACGCGCGTTTCGCTTTCAGTACTGGAGGTCGAAATGCGTGGTGCGCTTTTGTGGTTTCTCGGGATTCCGTTCCCTGTAATTATTCTGCTGTATCTTGTTCACGTTATCTAGGATGCAGAGCGGAATCGACTCTTCATACCTGTTGCTCATTGGGAAGCGTAACGACGAAGCAGGCTCCGCGGTTGAGCTTGCGGACCACGATTTTCCCCGATAGCTGACTGATCAGGCTGCTAACGAGGATCATGCCCAGGTTGCGGCCGCCGGCGACGGTAAAGCCGGACGGAAGTCCCACGCCCTCGTCCGCGACGGATACGGCAATATCACCGGTGGCGGGCAGGTCCACGGAAACCGTCACGGGACCGCTGCCATTGGGATAGGCATATTTGAAAGCGTTCGTCAGCAGCTCGTTGACGACAAGCCCGAGCGAAATAGCGCGGTCGGTGGTCATCGAAAAATCAGGCGAGCGGACTTCCAGCGAGCAATTCGCTGCCGAGCCCTGGAGATCGGCGCAAAGTTCGGACAGAAATGCGCCGAAGTTGATTCGCTCGAAGTTTTGGTCGCGGTAGAGCCGTTGGTGAATTTGGGCGATCGTCGATATCCGGGCGGTTGCGTCGTCAAGCTGTTGGCGAACCGTTTGGTCGGAGATGCGCCGTGATTGCAGTCGCAGCAGGCTGGACACCAGTTGTAGGCTGTTCTTGACGCGGTGATTGACCTCGTGAAGCAATATTTCTTGCTTTTCCAAGGCCGCGTTCAGTGCGGATTGGGCTTTTTCCGTGTCGGTTATGTCGCGCATTGTGCCGATGAATAGGCGTGCATTGCGTGCGTCGCCTTCGCCGTCGAAATAGGCGCGGCCGCGCGCGACGAGCCAGCGAAGGTCTTGCGCCGGGGTGATGACCCGAAAGCCGATTTCGCATTGACCGTCTTGCGAACTGAATACCGCCGCGAGTTTCTCTCGTGTTTCTTGCAGGTCTTCGGGGTGTAGCAACTGAAGGAACGATGCATAGTTCACGTCTTCGTCCACCGGCAGGCCCAGCATCTGCTTCAGCGATGCTGTCAGTTCGACCTCCCGCGTCTGCGGGCTAACCTTCCATATGCCGATCCCTGCCGACTCGACGGCGAGCTTCAGCAATTCCGTCGTCAGAAAGGCGTCGTTTTTTAGAAACTCACGCGTAGGCATGGTTGTTCTATAGCCAAAGAGCCCGGGCGCGTCGATGGCAACGCCGCCTTGCTGCCGAGTTTGGGCGCATTGAACCGAGTTGGGCCCTGTCCGGCTTGGCGTTTGGCGGGGGTTTTGGTATGGGACTGCCCCACCCTCGCGGAACAGGATAGGCCATGCCGTCACCGCTCATCTCTCGTATCGTGGCCATCGCCCTTTTGGCGATTTCAGCCCAACCGATCTTTTCAAATGCCGCCCGTGCCCATGCGGTCATCATTGAATCGGCGCCAGCCGTCGATTCGGTCGTCACGGCCGGCGACATCGACGTGACCCTTCGGTTCAACAGCCGCATCGACCATCAGCGTTCCCGGCTGACCCTGACCTCAGCGGATGGGGCGGTTCGTGCGATACCGATCGTTACGGACAGCGCTGCGGATATCGTTTCGGCCAAGATGCCGGGCCTGGGCGCCGGACAGTATCGCCTTCGCTGGCAGGTCCTGGCGATCGACGGTCACCTTACCCGAGGGGACATCCCGTTCAGTGTCAAAGCCCCCTAAATCAACCGAAGACAAAGTCGCCCGGTCAATCGGTGACCTGACAGCGGGAATCGTCGACTGGTGCCGCCGTCATGCTTGGGCGGTGGTGGCGCTGGCGATTCTGGCCGGTTCCGGTTTTGGCTGGGTCGCGGTCAATCGTCTCGGCATCAACACGGACACGGTCCTCCTGCTCTCGGATAAACTGCCGTGGCGTCAGCGCGAGATCGCGTTCGATAAGGAGTTCCCCCAGAATTCCGACCTGATCGCGGTCGTAATCAATGCCTCGACACCCGAGCAGGCGGAAAGCGCGACGGCCGCGTTGACGGCAAAGCTGTCGGGATCGCCGTTGTTCACCAGCGTAACCCGCCCGGATGGCGGTCCGTTTTTTGATCGCAACGGTTTGCTGCTGCTGCCGGTCGCCGATGTACAGAATCTGGCCGATTCCATGATCAAGGCCCAAGCCTTTATCGGCAATATCGCGGCGGACCCCAGCCTGCGCGGCCTGTCGAACACCCTGTCGTTGGCTTTAGAAGGCGTTAAGCGGGGCGAGACAGACCGCGCCGCGCTGGCGCCGGCGCTGAACGGGATCAGCGATGCAATCGAGGCCAATCTCGACCCATACAAGCCGCTGCGTCCTCTGTCGTGGCAATCGACGCTGACAGGCCGTAAGCCGTCCTTGACCGACCTTCAGCGCTTTATCCAAATCAAGCCAGTACTCGACTTTTCCTCGCTCACCCCGGGCAGGGCGGCGACCGACTTTATCCGCAAGACGGCCGACGATCTGGGTCTTACCCCCGCCAATGGCATAGTCGTCAAGCTGACCGGCGACGTTCCGCTGAACGACGAACAGTTCGCGACGGTGAGCCAAGGCCTTGGCCTTTCCATGACGGTTGCTCTGATTCTGGTGGCGCTGCTGCTTTATGGCGCTTTGCGCTCGGTCAGGATGGCAGTGGCGATCCTGGCAACGCTGATCATAGGGCTATTGGGCACTGCGGCGTTCGCGGCTCTGGCGGTCGGCACACTGAACCTTATTTCGGTCGCCTTTGCGATCCTGTTCGTCGGTATAGCCGTCGACTTCGGCATCCAGTTTTCGGTGCGTTATCGGGCTCAGCGCAACCGCGAGGATGATTTCGCCAAGTCGCTTGTCGACACCGGCCGCCTGGTCGGGCCACCGCTGGTGTTGGCAGCCGTAGCGGCGGGTTCGGGGTTCTTTTCGTTTCTGCCGACGGCCTACCGTGGCGTTTCGGAACTGGGCATCATTGCCGGAGTCGGGATGCTGATCGCGGTATTCTTCAATCTTACGCTGCTGCCCGCGCTGATGACGTTGTTTCGCCTCGGGCCGGAACCCCGTCCGGTCGGTTTTCGCGTACTGGCCGGACTCGACAAGTTTCTGCTGCGCCGACGCAAGTTCGTTCTGTGCGTCACCGCGTTGTTGACCTTAGGTTCGATTGCCCTGTTGCCGCGCCTGACTTTCGATTTCAACCCGCTCAACCTGATGGACCCGCATGCCGAGGCGGTGTCAGTCATGATGCAGTTGATGAAGAATCCAGACACGACGCCCAATACAATCGAGGTTCTGGAGCCGACATTGGCCGCGGCCGGGAAGATTGCGGACAAGGTCGGCAAGTTGCCTGAGGTTTCGCGATCGGTAACGCTGCTCAGCTATATCCCCGAAGATCAGCCGGAAAAGCTGGCCATCCTGCATGACGCCGCCAGTCTGATCGGCCCGACCCTCGATCCAGCACAGATCCTGCCACCGCCAGATGTAGCGGCGATGCGTGCAGCGTTGGCGAAATGCGCCACGGCGTTGCGCGCGGTCGTGCCGCCGGCGGAAACGAACGCCCCCGAAGTGCGACTAGCCGCTTTGTTCGACAGGACGGGCGGGGCCTCTGACGCGGTCCTGGAGCGTATCCAGACCGTGCTGCTCAGCGGCCTGACGGGTCAGTTTCGTCAACTGCGTCTGACCTTGGCGGCAACGCCGGTGACTATGGCTGACCTTCCGCCGGAACTCGTCGGGTCGTGGCTTGCGCCGGATGGTCAGGCGCGCGCCGAAATATTCCCGGCGGGCAATGCCGACGACAATGACGTTCTGCGTCGCTTCGTCAGCGCCGTTTTGAAGATTGCGCCGGATGCGGTCGGTACTCCGGTTTCGATTCGCAATTCCAGCCGAACGATCGTGTCGGCGTTCGAAACCGCCGGCCTGCTTGCCACATTGGGGATTACGGTCCTGCTGGTTCTGACGCTGAGGCGGATCCACGACGTTCTTATGGCGCTGATTCCGCTTTTGTTGGCGGCATTATTTACGCTGGCGACGACGGTGATCATCGGAATGCCGCTCAACTTCGCCAATATCATCGCCCTGCCGCTATTGCTCGGAATCGGCGTCGCTTTCGATATTTATTTCGTCATGAACTGGCGCGCAGGTCGACCAAACCCGCTGCAGTCGGGTACCGCACGGGCCATCGTGTTCAGCGCACTGACCACGACCTCGGCCTTCGGCAGCCTGATCCTGTCTTCGCATCCGGGCACGTCCGAAATGGGGCGGCTGCTGTCGATCGAGATGTTCTATACGTTGGTGTGCGTCCTGTTGATCATGCCGTCACTGCTGGGTGCCCCCGAGCGCGTGCGGACGCCGAAGGTTTAAGGCAGCGGCGCCCGAGCCTCTAGCTTTTGCTCGACGACCCGGTAAAGCGGGCTAGAGTGACACCGTTGTCGATCAACGCCTGCCGCACCTTGGGACTGAGAAGGGCGGCGAGTTCCTCGCGGTATTTGTAACCGGGGGATCCGTGCCGCATATCAGCGACGCCCTTAGTCGCCGGGTGGCTGTAGAGTTCGTTCAGTCCCTTCGGCAAATGAGGAATGAGCGCGAGCAGCCTATCCTCGGTCATGGCACCGCTCCAGGCTAAGCCGAATATATTGTCGTTCTGAACCAGTCGAGCCTCCCTAGCGCGTCGGCGCAGCAGCCGCAGGACCAAGCCCAACCGCGATTTGGGAGGGTTCTGACCCGGCGTGGCCGCCATCAGAACCTCTCGCGGCTCATCGGGTACACGCATTGCGAGCAGACCGTATCGCCGACCGATACTGATGATCATCGCCGATACGGTCGGGTGCAAGTGCAGATGCTTGTGGGCATTAACATGGTCGAGCACCAAGCCAGTTGCGACGAAGGCCCGGAATTGGGCGTCGATTTCGCGGGCCAGTTGGTGGCGGACAATAGGATTGAAGAACCAGCGGATGCCCGCCCCGACGAGGTCGTTCCTGAACCGTCCGTTATGGTCGATCAGACTACGCACGCTTTTGCGCGAGGATACCGGGCGACCGTCGGCGAGCGTAATGTGCAATCCGACGCCCAGGCCTTTCAGCCGCCGGGCGCGCTCCACTGCGTCTTGCGTTGCCCTGCCGCCCATCATCAGGCTGGTACAGGTCAGGATGCCGTCAGTATAGGCCTGCTCGATCGCCTCGTTGACCGCAACATCGACGCCGAAATCGTCGGCGGTAACGATAAGGCGCTTTTCGCCGGTGACATGGGGCTCAGCGGGCATTGTCTCCCCTGGCCGGAGCCGCAAGCGCGCCCTTACTGGGCGACACCCTTGCGCTCCCGCAGGAACTGGAAGAATTCCACGCCCTCACGCAGACGACGCTTCATCATTTCCGGGCTACGCACCATCTCGCCGACGATCGAGGCGATCTTAGGCGCGCGGAAATAGAACCGGCGATAGAAGGTCTCGACTGAATTGAAGATTTCCGTGTGCGACAGATGCGGATAATGCAGCGGCGCCATCTGGACGCCGTGCTCGTCGATCAGCTCGGCGTGAGCGGCATCCAGCCAGTTGTTCTCGACCGCTTGATTGTAGAGGAAGGTACCAGGATAGGGCGCGGCCAGTGAGACCTGCAACGTATGCGGGTTGATCTCGGTTGCGAATTTGATCGTCTCCTGGATGGTCTGCTGGGTTTCGCCAGGCAGGCCCATGATGAAGGTGCCGTGGATAGTTATGCCGAGCTCGTGGCAGTCCTTGGTGAATTTCTTGGCAACCTCAATCAGCATGCCCTTCTTGATATTGTGAAGGATCTGCTGATTGCCAGACTCATAGCCGACGAGGAGAAGGCGCAGTCCGTTTTCGCGCAGCACCTTCAGCGTCTCGCGCGGCACGTTCGCCTTCGCGTTGCACGACCACATGACGCCCAGCTTGCCCAATTCCTTGGCGATGGCTTCGGCACGCGGCAGGTCGTCGGTGAAGGTGTCGTCGTCGAAGAAGAATTCGCGCACTTGCGGGAAATAGGTCTTTGCCAAGCGAATTTCTTCGATCACATGACCGACGCTGCGGGTGCGGTAGCGATGGCCGCCGACCGTCTGGGGCCACAGGCAGAAGGTGCA
>PLTD01000157.1 GCA_003165335.1 Rhodospirillales bacterium
CTGGCATTCAGCCCGGGTAAGTATTAAATTGGCCTTGCGGCGGAACACGTCGTGCCTGCGCGTGGACGGTTCTTGTTCTAAACACCCGAGTGAATCGCGAACTGGACGGTGACTAACACGGCCACCCAAAAACCGCAGAAATGCGGGGATGTTGGAAACCTTAAGGTTCGGGGCCGCTCGTAAAAGGGCGGTCCTTTTCTTTGTCCCTTCGCCGTTGTAAACTAAGTCCGTGGCCGTGTTAGTCACCGTTCAATCCTTGTCTTGCTCGTCGGGGCCTTGAAAATCTCCGTCGTTCACGGCGGGGAAGATGTTAAAAATCACACACTAGTCGTTACCTACTCTGACCGCCATATTGCCGCTGATGTCACGCACGAAAACCGAAGACATACCCGAGGCTATGATTAAGGTCCCAGGGCTAACCAAACGCTCGGCGATAGCGTCGCGGTTAGCGATATTACATTCGAAGTCTCTCAATGCTCGCTCACCGGTCTATTGGGCAGCAATAGCGCGGGCAAGACCACTACAATAGCAATATTGCCAGGCCTGCTTGTACCGACCCCGGGCTCCATCACGATCCTGGGTAGGGAGATGGTGCGCCATCGCCAACGGGCGCTGATTTATCCTGCGATATCGGGTGGGGCTTTCCTTTGGGCGTTTCATAGTGTCCAGAAACGTAGGGCTTTTTCTTCAACTCGGCGAGGAGCGAGGGGGTGGTGGCTGACACGGATCAAGAATCATCCCGCTCCATTCATGGAAATCAGCGCTCGCACGCCGCTCAAAGGACTATCGTTGGTTCCCACAATGACCGGCGGGACGCCCAATCTCTCGGCGTTAAAGCCACTGATATCACTGTTGGCGAACCGGCAGTGGCTTAGCGAATCGGGGCGCAATCGCAGCGCGATCAGTGCAGCGGCATAGGCTGCAAGACCGTCTAGAATCACTGGGATACCAGCGAGGCGCGCGGCCAGGATAACTCCGAGAATAGCGGCAATATCCGGACCACCCAAAGCGGCCATCAATTCCAATGGATCGTCCAGAGCACCATGTCTTGCGAGTGCGGGGGCAATCAACTCGGCTTTCGCACCGAGCCTGTTGCTGTCCGACAGCAAAGCCGCAATGAGTGCCGTCGCCGCAAGATCGGCACCTACGCCAATCCCCGACACCACAAAAATATCGATGCCGGGCTCGACTGCCATCATGCCGTAGGCTGTTGCGCGGGACGCTTCGAATTCACGGACCGCTTGGGCCAGACGCGAATCGCGGGTCGGACGGTCCAGCGCCAAATCGTAAAGCTTGAGGTCGGCGTCCGCCTGTTCGACCAGCGTGTGCAACAGCCCTTGCCCAGCGACAATACCGTCTACCAAATCGGTCATTGCCCTGGGTCCACCGCCCGGCAGATCGGCCGCAATGCCGTGAGTCGCGGCGAACAATATGATTCTGGGATGAACGATAGCGGGTGCAACGATGCTCCCAGCGGGCAGCGATTCGGCTACCGCACGTATTTCATCGAATGAGACGGCTGGTGTCGGCATTTTGAACACTTTCGACGGGAAAGCCAGCTGGGGAGCAGGTCAATCATATATAACATGGGAGCGTTGCGCTGGATCAACTTGACCCTATCTCTGCGACCCACCAAGTTGGTTTGTTGCACTGCGTCAAAGGCTTTGCGGGCTGCGTTTCAGATGAGGTCGGCGTGCTGTATCAACTTTATGAGCTGAATTACAATGCTGCCCAGCCGCTTCGCTTCTTCGCGCAGGCACTGCAAGCCGCGCTAAAAAATCCCTTTTTCCCGGGTGGCCAGTCCGAGATGGGCCGGCTGATCGGCGCATCTGCCGAAATGATCGAACGCAGCACGCGTCGATTCGCAAAGCCGCCTTTTGACCTAGACAGCACAAATATTGCCGGCGAGCGCGTTACAGTTTGCGAAGAAATCGCCCTTACCAAGCCGTTTTGCCAGCTGCGCCATTTTGTGCGCGCCATAGAACGGGATGATCCCAGGGTGCTGATTGTCGCCCCCTTGTCGGGGCATCATGCCACCCTGCTTCGCGGAACGGTCAAAGCCCTGCTGCCCCACCATGATTGCTATGTTACCGATTGGACGGATGCCAGACATGTTCCAATATCGGCCGGCCCATTCGGCTTTGACGATTATGTCAATTATCTCATTGAATTTCTGCGTTTCCTTGGCCCAAACACGCATATTCTCGCGGTCTGCCAGCCCGCCGTCCCGGTGATGGCCGCGGTATCGCTGTTGGCTGCCGCCAACGACCCAGCGCAGCCGCCGACAATGACACTTATGGGGGGACCGATCGACACGCGCGCCGCCGCGACCGCCGTTACGCGCCTAGCCGAAAGCCGGCCGATTTCCTGGTTTGAAAACAGCGTAATACATACCGTTCCCCTGAACTATGCCGGCGCAGGAAGGCGGGTTTACCCCGGATTCATCCAACTGACCGGATTCATGCAGATGAATCTCGATCGACACATGGATGCGCATGTTAAGCTGTTCAAACATCTGATTCGCGGCGACGGTGAAAGTGCCGACGCCACCAAGCGATTTTACGACGAGTATTTGGCGGTGTTGGATTTGCCCTCAGAGTTTTACCTTGAGACTGTCGAATCGGTGTTCCAGAAGCAGCTGCTTCCGCGCGGGCTAATGCGGGTCAACGGCGAGTTGATCGAACCACGAGCTATTCGCAAAACTGCCCTCCTGACCGTGGAAGGCGAGTTGGATGACATCTCGGCCCCCGGTCAAACGCTCGCCGCTCATGAACTCTGCAGCGCGCTGAAGCCAAGCCAGAAATCCCACCTCCTCCAAAGCGGAGTCGGTCATTACGGTATCTTCAACGGCAAGCGCTGGCGCAACGAGATCATGCCGGTGGTGCGCGACTGGATACGCCAATACGACAAAGGGCATAGCGAAGTACCCGAGGCCGACTTGCCTGGGGCTGAACAAAACAGAGCGCGCAGCGCCAACCGCGCGGCTTAAGGGCCGGTCACCGATTTTCCTCAGACCAAAACTCAAAAAACCGCGCAGCACAACCGAGATGCTGAAGCCGCCGTTTCCGCTATCCGTTCCGCTGGAGTTTCGGCGCAGTTCGCGAGCGCGGCGGATCAGCCTTAAAGTCGATCACGCTAGAGGACGCGTGGTTCTGGTCGCACCTTTTCGCGCCGCAGAGCATCTCGCGTTAGATTTCCTTACACGCCACGAAGGCTGGCTGACGGAGCGGGTGGCGCAGTTGCCTTCCGGCCGTCCATTCACAGACGGGAGCATGATTCCGTTGCTGGGTGTACCTCATCAAGTCAGACACGATTCCAGCCGATTGCGCGGTGTCGCCTCTCGCAGCGACGGGACGATCATAATCCCAGGTGCGCCAAACCACTTGGCCAGACGGCTAACTGATTTTCTTAAATCCGAGGCACGCCGAGAAATCAGCAAGCGCGCCAGCGCTAAGGCGGAAGCTTTGGGTCGGCCGATCACAGCACTTACGCTACGCGATACCCGATCCCGCTGGGGGAGCTGTAGCGGAAAAGGCCGTCTCGCCTTTTCGTGGCGGCTGATTTTAGCGCCGGAATTTGTATTGGATTACGTCGTAGCGCACGAGGTTGCGCATCTGCGCGAGATGAATCATGGCGCTCGCTTCTGGACGATATGCGCTTCTTTGACCGACGCAGACCCGAAAGAAGCTCGGGCCTGGCTCAAAGTAAATGGTGGAACACTGCACGCATACGGGTAGCGCCGAAAAACTAAAGATCGCGGAACCGGGCGCGCAATACTTCGTCGGGCGAGGTAACGCGATGCTCCATTCGTGCAAGCCGGTTGTCCAATTCACGAAACCGCCGAGCCAGACCGCTGACGGTATCGGTCGGTCTGCGGACTACCGATCGCCAAAATGCTTCGTCGTCAGAATCCTTATATAGATGAGGCGGCCGAGGGTGCAGCAGAATAGCCAAGACGACATAACCAACGAATACCGGGCCGAAGAAGCCGAATACCGATAATAATATGAGGGCGATGCGAACTCCGCCGACCTTGACCCCGAAATAGTCGGACAGGCCTGCGCAGACGCCTGCGATTTTGCCTCGCGCGGGATCGCGATAGAGGCCGGCAGGGCCTGGTCCAAAGGGCACCTGCCCTTGCTTGAAATCCTTCTCGTTCATAATGCGTATTTCCTATCCGCCTCGGCGGTCGTTACCGCCCTTTCCAGATTTGTCACGCGAGCTTCGAGCCGATGAACGGAGTCGCGCAAGTCTTGCATTACCTTGTCGTCACTATTTCGGCGCAAGCGGAACTCGACATCGGTGCGATGCCATTTGGTGGCAAAACTCCCGAAGATCGCAGCCAAAGGGATCACAACCCAAACGAAGTCCCAGACCATCGTTTAGTACCCCTCACGCCACCTGCGGCGGGACGAGACGTCGATCATCAGTGGCTTGGCCGGCACTAAGACAGCCAGGACAGCATAGACAATCGCCGCCAGTACCGGTGTCCCGGTCAAAGCTATTAGAACAAAGACCAACCGTATAACGCCGGTGCTGACACCAAAACGTTCGCCCAATCCGGCCGCCACTCCCGCTATCCAACCCTGCGCGGGATCACGAAACAGACCATATCGATAAATCATGATTTCCTCTGGGTTTCGGGGCCAAGTACGCGCTCGAGATTTTCCAGCCGTTCTTCCATTCGGCGGGCTGCATCCCACAAATCCGTCAGTAACTTCTCGTCCTGAGCCGCTAATCCGCGCGTTGCCCGCCAGCGGGAGCCATAGTGGAGAAACATCCACATCGGCAGGACGAATGCGACGAAGATTATGCCGATCGCATTGAAATCGATGTCAGACATCACCTTTTCCTCGGCTCGTTTTCATTATCTTTATCCCTTCCAAACCGACTGTGATTCAGTTCGGCGCTTTGGTCGACAGTTTTTCCTTCATCCGCGCCAATTCCTCATCGACAGCATGATCGGTCTGGAGCGCTGCTATTTCGTCAGCCAGATTGTTCCCTCGGCCGTGATCGAACACTTCGACCTTGCCCTCAAGATGATCGAGCGAGCGTTCCATCGCTTCCATTCTGCCCAAGGCGCCGACTAGACGGTTATCGTAGGTGACCCGGCGTGCCTGCAAACGCGAGGTCGCGGTCTTGTGGCGCGAAATCATCACCGCCTCTCGCTTTCGCGCGTCGTCGAGCTTTGCCTGAAGACGAGCTATATCCTCACCCTGCTGGTCGAGCCCTTTGACGATATCTTCGAGATGTTTTGTTTCGTTGGTAATGGCCTCGGAAACCCGAGTCTTGGCAATCAGCGCAGCGCGAGCCAAGTCTTCACGACCTTTTGAGATCGCAAGTTCCGCCTTGGCCTCCCAGTCATCCTGTTCGGCTGTCAGCCGGGTGATCTGGCGTTCTGCTTCCTTGCGATCGGCTATGATGCGGACCGCATCGGATCTGACTTCGACGAGAGTGTCTTCCATCTCCTGGATGATCAGGCGAATGATCTTTTCTGGATCCTCGGCCTTATCCAAAAGGGCGTTGATGTTCGAGTTCACGATGTCGCTCAGACGTGAAAAAATGCCCATAGCACGTATCCTAAATGTGATCCTACGCAACGAACTTTGCACAGAGCGTGCCAGATTCACTCCCTTTGGAAGACTTCAGCAGACCAAATAATTTAATCCATACTTTTCATAATGTTAGGCATGTAGACTTTGCTCGTCATGGGCCGAGACGCCCACCGATTGACTGAAGGGGACTATTGCGCCGCGCCAGAGGATGACATTTTTCCTTAACAACATAAGAGAATCTGCTAAGCAGATGAATGGCCTTATTACGCCCCAATCAATCCATGCTGGGCTCGGCGTCGGTGTTCCTCGACATGCTGGAGCAAGTATCTGGCGCGGCGTCACTTAACCGGCCTGTCCTCGTAATTGGCGAGCGCGGAACCGGCAAGGAGTTGATATCGGCACGTCTGCATTATTTGTCGCCGCGCTGGGATCGACCGCTGCTGACATTGAATTGTGCGGCCTTGGGCGAGTCGCTTCTGGAAGCGGAATTGTTCGGCCACGAGGCCGGCGCATTTACCGGAGCGACACGCCGCCGGGAGGGATACTTCGAGCGCGCAGACAGCGGGACATTGTTTCTGGATGAAATCGCGTCCGCGTCCATGGCGGTTCAGGAGAAAATTCTGCGCGTCGTGGAGTATGGCGAATTCCAACGGCTGGGAGCGAGCACTACGATCAAAGTCGACGTCCGGCTGGTCGCGGCAACGAACGTCGATTTGCCGAGCGAAGCAGAGAAGGGAAAATTTCGCGCCGATCTGCTTGATCGCCTCGCGTTCGACGTGGTTACGGTGCCACCCTTGCGCGAACGGCCGGGGGATATCCTCCTCCTGGCCAGACATTTCGGACTTGCGATGGCACAGGAAATCAAGCTGCCGGTGTTCCCGGGCTTCACACCTCAGGCCGAGCGTATTCTTGAAACATATTCCTGGCCTGGCAATGTCCGCGAATTGAAGAACGTCGTCGAACGCGCTGTCTATCGCGCTGCGGATCCGAGCCAACCAATCGATCGGATCGTTTTGGACCCGTTCGAATCTGCATTTCGTCCCCGCGCCAAACCTCCGGCGAATGAGCAGCAGCCAGCAACTGGATCCGCAATTCCGCTTGCTCCATTACAGCCGTACGATTTTTTCTCCCACATCGCAGCGATAGAACAGGACGCGCTGAGGGCGGCCCTAGCAAATTGCGGCGGCAACCAGAAACGCACCGCGGCTCATCTCGGGCTTGCCTATCATCAACTACGAAATCTTCTCCGGAAGCATGGGATGTTTGGCAATGCTTCCACCGCAAATTCGCCGCAAATCGAGGACACGATGGAGGAAGACGAACAAAACGATTAAGCCAAGAGCATGATCGAAGACGAATCAGGACTGCACAGACACAACGAAGCCCGGCGCCAACGGCCACGACGAAGCGTCTCGCGCTTTGTTGGAAAATGGTTGCTGGTCGCATTGATATGGTCCGTCGCTGGACTCGGCATTCTTCTTGCCATCTACGCTTCGGATTTGCCTGACGTTCACCAGGTGGCAGGACTAAAAAAACGCCCAGGTATCACGCTCCTTGCAGCTGACGGAACAGTATTGACTCGCTCGGGCGACCTTTACGGCGACACGCTGGCAGTATCAGAGCTACCTGCGAACCTAGTCCATGCCGTTGTCGCTATCGAAGATCGGCGATTTTACCATCATTTTGGCGTCGACCCATTCGGTCTTGTTCGCGCCTTCGTGACTAATGCTCGCCGCGGATACGCAGTCCAGGGTGGATCAACGCTCACACAACAACTCGCCAAGAACATGTTCCTGACACCCGAGCGCACGTTCAAACGCAAACTACAGGAAGCTCTGCTCGCTCTACAGCTTGAGCGCTATTATACGAAGGATCAGATTTTGACCGGCTATCTGAACCGGGTTTATCTGGGTGCCGGCGCATTCGGCGTCGACGCCGCAGCGAAGACTTATTTCGGCAAGCCCGCTACTGCGCTCAATCTTCAGGAATGCGCGATCATCGCCGGTTTACTCAAGGCGCCATCGCGCTATTCGCCAGCAACCGATATGGATGCAGCGCTTGCGCGAGCCGAGCTGGTTCTGCGCGCCATGCATGACGAGGGGTACATCAGCGACCAAGAAATGCTATCCGCTCTAGCCTCGGGTCCGCCTGAGATGCACCCGCCCTCGATCAGCAAGAACGCCCTCTATATCGCCGATTGGGCCATCCAGCAGGCCCAGGGCTATATAGGGCCGATCGACCGGGACGTTGTCGTTCAGACTACGATCGACCCCAAATTGCAACATCTGGCCGAGGAAAAGGTTAATGAAACATTGAGCGGGCCGGCAGTTAAGCTGAAGGCGAGTCAGGGTGCATTGGTGGCAATGACGCCTGATGGGGCGGTCCGTGCCATGGTTGGCGGACGGGACTACGAAGACAGTCAGTTCAATCGCGCCACCCAGGCGGAACGCCAACCAGGCTCGGCCTTCAAACCGTTCGTCTATTTGGCTGCGCTAGAAAATGGGCTACGCCCGGACAGCTTGGTCGATGATGCCCCAATCCGGATGGGAAATTGGTCACCGGAGAACTTCGAGCCTGGCTTCAAGGGTCAAATTCCGGCACGCCAGGCCCTAGCCGAATCGATCAATACTGCTGCGGTGCGCGTCCTCGACTTTGCCGGCATTGATCACACGCGCAATCTGGCGCGTCGACTGGGCATCGTAGAGCCGATTCCCCGCGACCTGTCGATCGCGCTTGGCACGTGTGACGTCACGCTCCTGGAGTTGACCGGCGCCTATGCCGCATTTGCCAATGGCGGAACCGGCGTACTGCCCCACACCGTCGAGCGCGTGACCGACGCAGCCGGTAAAATCCTATACCAGCGCCAGGGCGGTGGACCGGGCGAGGTCGCCTTACCCTGGCATATCGCAGAACTCGACAGCATGATGATGGACGTCATTGCCTATGGTACGGGCAAGGCCGCCAAGCTGGACCGGCCTGCTGCCGGCAAGACCGGGACCAGCCAGGACTATCGCAATGCCTGGTTCGTCGGCTTTACAGCTGATCTGGTGACTGGCATATGGTTTGGTAACGATGACAACAGCCCAATGAAAAAGGTTACCGGCGGCATGTTGCCGGCCCATACTTGGCACGAATTCATGATGGCCGCGAACGCGAACCAACCGATTCGAGACCTGCCTGCACTGTCCCATCTGCCGCCCGCAGCCGTTGCGGAAACAACTCCACAATCTCCTGCTGAACAGCCGACTGCTGCTGCCCCAGCTGATGAACAGGATGGACTTATCGGACGCTTGCTCAAGAGCATAGCCGGCGGGTAAACCCCAGGCTGCACTATGATCGCATCCGCCAAGACACAAGTCCCAGCCGTTTTCACGCATGAACAAATCATGCGTGTCATGTGGGGCATTGCGCTTTGCATTTTCCTGTCGGCGCTTGACCAAACCATAGTAGTTCCGGCAGTGCCCGCCATGGCAGGGAGCCTAAAAGGTTTCGGCCAGCTTTCCTGGATCGTCTCGGTCTATCTGCTGACCTCGACTGCGGCGACACCGATACTGGGTAAGCTAAGCGACACCCATGGTCGGCGGATTTTAATGCTGCTGTCCATTGCGATCTTCACCATCTCTTCAATGCTCTGCGCCTTTTCGACCACGCTGATGCAGATGGTGCTATCTCGAGCGCTTCAGGGCGTCGGAGGCGCTGGGTTGCTGGCAATGTCTCACGCGATCATCGCCGACGTGGCGTCACCGCGCGAACGTGGCCGCTATCAACTTTACTTAAGCGGCACGTGGGGCGTGGCAAGTATCATCGGACCGCTGACGGGTGGATATCTTACCGATCATCTTTCATGGCGAGCCATATTCTGGATCAATTTGCCTCTCGGCGTGATCACGTTTCTTCTGACATCGCGGTCGCTTGAACTGCTTCCACGCTTCGAAATGCGTCGCTCCAATATCGATTATCTTGGAGCGGCTTTGCTGACATTTGCGGTGACATCTGGGCTGTTGGTCTTGAGTTGTGGCGGGAATGAATACGACTGGCTCTCGGTTCCGGTATTCAGCTTGGCAGGTGGATCGGTCGTCGCGGTGGTGATGCTGTCGATCATTGAGAGCAGGCTACCGGATCCTCTGTTGCCGGGACGCCTATTCTCGAACGGAGTAGCCGTTTCTGGGTTTGCGCTTTCCTTCTGCAACGCCGTTTGCATGTTGGGAACAACCTTCCTGTTGCCGCTTTACTTCCAGTTCATGCGCGGTGCCGACGCTTCGTCGTCGGGCATCCTGTTGATGCCATTTCTGATGGCCTTTGTTGTCCTGTCTTATGCTGGGGGCAAGTTTGCGCGTCGCATCGGAAAGACGAAATGGCTCATGGTGATTGCCTCGCTCGTGACGGCACTGGGCCTCGCTCTGATGGCCACCGCCGAAGAAAACACTAGTCGATATCTGACGACTATCTATGTCGTGGTGATCGGCGGCGGCATCGGGTTGATCCAACCTTGCGTTACTATGACAGTTCAAAACGCTGTGGAACTGCGCGACCTCGGTATTGCGACGAGCGGAACGCTGCTGTTCCGGATGATCGGCGGCGCGTTTGGCGCTACGCTTGTCGGTGCGATCGTAACGGGCGAATTTAATGCGCGCATGGATGCCCTGGGCTCGCCTTCTCATGCTACATTGGGATCGCTTCGCACCGGTGCCGGCACACTTGCCGCCCAAGTCGCAGGGGTCTCGCGTGACTTGGTGGAGAGCGCCCTCGGCAGTGGCTTCCATTTCGCCTTCTTGAGTTGTGCCGGAGTATCAATTTTAGGCTTTGCAATCGCCCTGCTGGCTCAAGACCCGATACTGCGCATGTCCGCCCAATCGACGCCAAAAGGCGATTAGTCCTTTTGTCAGAAGGAAAACAAACATGAAAACGCTAATCGAATCCGAGCGCTCTGCGGCATTGTCAGAACTGGCTGCTTGGCGCTTGCAAACAAATCGTGACGCCATCGAGAGATCTCTAAGGTTCAAAGATTTCAGCGCAGCCTGGGGTTTCATGTCTCGTGTAGCGCTTGCGGCGGAAGCGATGGATCATCACCCAGAATGGTTCAATGTCTGGAACCGAGTCGACATCGTGCTATCGACCCATGACGCGGGTGGGTTGACAGTGCGGGATATCGAACTAGCGCGTCGCATCGACCAGTTTGCCAAAGAAGCAGGTGGCGCCTGACCCGAAAGGCGATCCAATTAATTCGATGCACAATTTGCAGACCAGCCAGCCGTTGAGCATCGATATGATTTTAGAACATTTTTCGCACTGAGGTGTTGTCACAACACGGCATCAGGTGGCCGTCGGACGGAATATCGTAAGCTACGCAGCTACCCTGCCGCGCAGCTATGGCTGGATTGAGGATTATGGGTATCTGCTTAATCGAAAACCGGTGCCGAATGTCAGATGGAAACTCGGCCACAAATACGGATTCCAAAGGCAAGCCAGTAAGTACAGCTGCGTTCGACAACTGGCTGACGCATCACTTGGTCCGACTCTACGAACCGGTCGTTAAGGAGCCTATCCCTGAAGATTTACTGCGGCTTTTGGAGGAGCGCCTTAAATAGCGGCATCCGAAGCGACCGTCAGGCGGCGCTCCGACGCATGAGCTTACTCCAGACTTCAGTCAAAGCCCCGACCAAAGCCTCGATCTCAGCTGCGTCGTGCAGTGGTGTGGGAGTAAGACGAAGCCTCTCTGTCCCGCGCGGAACAGTCGGATAGTTGATGGGCTGAACATAGATATTATGCTTGTCTAAAAGCTCGTCCGTGATCGCTTTGCACAAACGCGGGTCGCCGACGAGGACCGGGACGATATGGCTTTTCGATTCCATTACCGGCAAACCAGCTTCCTTCAAAGCCGATTTCAACAGGGCTGCATGCTCTTGCTGCAATTGCCGTTCGACAGTTGAGGTCTTGAGATGACGAACGCTGGCCAACGCGCCCGCGGCGACAACCGGAGGCATCGAAGTTGTAAAGATGAATCCCGGTGCATAGCCCCGCACGAAATCGACCATCGCTGAAGATCCCGCGATATAGCCGCCAACGACACCGAAAGCCTTGCCGAGCGTACCTTCTATAATATCAATCTGAGACGCCAAACCCTCGCGTTCAGAGATGCCGCCGCCACGCGCGCCGTACATGCCCACGGCATGAACCTCATCGAGATAGGTCAGGGCTCCGTATTGTTTGGCAATATCAACGATCTGATCAATCGGAGCGATGTCTCCGTCCATCGAATACACTGACTCGAATGCAATGATTTTGGGCCGTCCTGGTTCGCACTCCACAAGCAGCGATTCCAGATGCTGAACATCGTTATGCCGGAATACACGACGCTCCGCACCGCTGTTCTTGATGCCGTTTATCATCGAAGCGTGGTTGTCGGCATCGGAGAACACAACGCACCCAGGAAGGAGCTTTGCAACCGTGCCTAATGTTGCTTCATTCGAAACATAACCGGATGTGAAGAGGAGTGCCGATTCTTTTCCGTGCAGATCGGCAAGCTCCCGCTCAAGGTCGACATGATAAACGGTGTTACCCGATATATTGCGGGTTCCGCCGGCGCCAGCGCCGCTTCTGTCTAAAGCTTCATGCATCGCATCCAGCACGACTGGATGGTGACCCATCGCAAGATAGTCGTTACTGCACCAGATCGTGACCTCGCGCACGGCACCATTTCGGTGGAGCCGGGCCTTTGGGAAAATACCGACACGGCGTTCCAGGTCCGCGAAGACGCGATAGCGTCCCTCATCTCGCAGCGCCGAAACCCTCTCAGAAAAAAAACTTTCGTAATCCATGAGGCCCGGGACCTTACCCTTTTTGAAAGCCGCGAATAATCAACACGGTGTCGAGACGAAACGCAACCCTATAGCGTGCGACGTTGCCGCGGCGCGCGGCAACGTCGCACTCCTTTTGACTGAAGGCCAGTAGAGGGGCGTGACAGGTATGCGGCATTGACCTATCGCAATTGCCTTTTCATGAAACTTAACAAAAGCTTCACCTCCCAATCCATTGGTCACATCCAGTGAAAAGGTTGACTCGTCAACCTTAATGTCACAGAGAAACCACTGTAATTATTGTTAAATAATGCTTTTTATCAGGGAATGCTTCGCTTGCTTTGGCGGCGATGACATGCCAGAAGGAATCATATGTCTTGGGGATGGAGCGACTCATGGGTCGATTTGAAGGCTTGAAAATTCGAACCGACGCGCGGCGAAGCCTCGTTTGGGCACTGGTCTTGATGTCAGCGGCTCTTATAGCCAGCACGGCCGCACAAGCGCAGACTCAAAGCCCGCCCGCAGCCGTTAAACACAAAGTGAAGCATGCTTTGTCTTCAACCGCCCCGACGCCGAAGACACCAGCAGGCGCTTGCCAGCCAACGCCGGATCAAGCCTCAATCGGCATTCGGGCACTTCAAACCGAACTTATGGTTGCGGGCTTGAAATGCAGCGCTGATCAATGGAATTCGTTTACCGCGAAGTTCAAGACGACAATCAAAACCGACGCCGACCGTATGCAAAAGCTGTTTTCCAAGGCTTATGGCAAGGCGGGTCCAAATCAAATGAACGCGTTCGTAACGCAATTGGCCAATGATGCCTCGCAACGCAGCAACGGTTTTTCCGAAGCCGACTATTGCAAACAGGAAAATGTGCTGTTCCAAAAAGTCCTTGCCTTCACAAACTTGGAACTAGAGCGCTTCTCGGCCGGTCGCAGCCTGAATGTCCCTGCCCCGGTAGCCCTTTGCACTCCGGACCCGACGGATGCGACACCCCCGCCGGCGACACTGGCGGTGACGACCATACCGCCCGCAGCCAGTAACGTCAGCTTGAAGCGCTAAAAAAAACGGTGCTTCCAATATTGGAAGCACCGCCTCTTTAGGTGTGAAGCAACCCAGGTCTACGAACTCGGATTTGCGCCACCTGCAGAAAAGACAATCTGCACGCGTCGGTTCTGAGGCTCGCGAACGCCGTCAGCGGTAGGAACCAACAAATCATGCTTGCCCTTGGCATAAATCGCGATCTCGTTGGCCGGGACGCCCTGGGTCTGAAGTTCAGCCGAGACTGACTCTGCTCGGCGGCGCGACAGGCGCATGTTGTAGGCGTCTGAACCCACGGTATCGGTATAGCCAGTGACTTCAAGCTGGGTGATGCCGCTGCTATGCGCGTTGGATGCTGCCTTATCCACGATGCCCCGCGCATCAGAAGTCAAATCCGACTTATTGAAATCGAAAAAGACCAAATAGTTGCGAGGGACATTCTGCGCTGGCGCTACCGCCGGTGCAGGCACGTATGTTTTTTCAGCTTCTTCGTGAACTACCGGAGCCCCAAAGGAGTAACGTACGCCGATGAGTGCCGAATTGGACTGATAATCGGTGTTTACGCCGGTCGGATGGTCACCCGGTCGTACGAAGTACCGATATTCCAGCGTGAGCGCGATGTTGTCATCTATGTTGTATGCCACGCCAGCGATCCCCTGGACCGCCACGCCGGTCCGGTCACTACCGAAATAGGCCGGATAGGGCATGCCGTCACCGCGAATATGATCCGGCGCATATGTAGCGGCGCCGACACCGAAACCGACATATGGTTTCAGCGCGAAATCGACCGGAATATCGTATAGGGCGTCGACCATCGCAGAGTAGCTGCGCATGGAACCACGGCCCTGCCCATAACCGTAAACCTGGTCAACCTGATTATAGCGATCCGCTAAATCCAACTGCAGGCGAAAGCCGTTCGCAAAACCATATCCACCGACGATCGAGCCGATATATCCGTCATCGTAAGTCGCTTTTGTCTGAACCGGGCTGCCCAAGTCATAGCGGTCAAGTTTGGTGTGGCGGCCGACCCAATTGCCACCGGCAGATGCTCCAAGGTACCACTGACCGCCGGTCGCAAAGCTGTCCATCCAACTCTCGTTGGACGCGCTGGACGTTTGCGCAATAGCCGTCCCGGACAGTAATCCGGCTACAAGACCTGCCAAAGTCAAGATCTTCATTCTCATAATACTACACCTTTTTCCGCGTTATATAGATCTGCTTCTGATCTAATTTTAATGCTTCAGGAGAACCCTGATATCCGTAACCAGTATTCGAACGGTCGGTGAGTTATATGAGTTCCTTTATTAATCATCCCTGATATAACTATCGAATACATGCGTTGTAAAACAGCAACAGCCGCACGAGGCGGCTGTACATTAGTCATTGGATATTTATTGTTCTTGCAGATTGATGGCCGTGCGAGAACTGCCAGGCATAAAAAAAGAGCGTTGCCTTATCGGGAATTCCCCAAGGCAACGCTCGTTTTCTGCCGCATGAAGTTTAGCTGTGTTCGGCCTGCTTTAGGCAGCTTTCCTGGGAATCAGTCGGGGTGGCGTTCGACATGCATGAATTTAGCTTGTCGGCGTCCCAGTCCGAACCGTTCTTCTCAGATCGCATCACGTGGTGATGGCGGTGATGCATCTTTCCGGTATCCGTATCACCCGACGCCGCCGGCGAGGATGACGCGACTTCAGTGGTGTTAGTGGTTGTCGTTTGTGCAAAAGCCGTCACACTGGCGAGAAGCGCTGCGGCAGTAACCAAGGAAAATGTTCTCAACATGACTGGACCTCCAAAGGGTTGTTGATCGTGGAACCCCGTTAGAAGACCGAGGTTCCACAAAAAAGCCCTTTTGCCCGTCGATGCCGATCCGAACATTACGCGGCAATCGGTTCCTCTGGAACAACCACATGGATTGGTTCGATCACCAAGCCGTTATCGGTGGCGCTGACCGAAACCTTATCCCCATCCATCATCTGCCCCTGCAGGATCAGTTGCGCAAGCTGGTTCTGGAGAGCACGCTGTATCACCCGTTTCAGCGGTCGCGCACCATAGACCGGATCATAGCCGGCATCCGCCAGCCATGCCGTCGCTTTGTCGTCCAGAACCAGTTCGACGTTCCGTTCCGACAGCATCTTGCGAAGCCGCTCAAGCTGTATATCGACAATGACGGTCATCTGCCCGCGGGTGAGCCGCTGGAATATCAGAATCTCATCCAGACGGTTCAGGAACTCCGGACGGAAGGCCCCACGCACAACCTGCATCACTTTTTCACGAACCGACGGCAGCAACTCGCCCTCGGGCTCGTTAGCCAGAATCTCGGAACCGAGATTCGATGTCAGGATGATAAGCGTGTTGCGGAAATCCACTGTACGCCCTTGGCCGTCCGTCAGTCTTCCGTCATCGAGCACTTGCAACAGGACGTTGAAAACATCTGGGTGTGCTTTCTCAACCTCGTCGAACAAAATAACCTGGTAGGGACGACGACGGACAGCTTCGGTTAACGCTCCGCCTTCATCATAACCGACGTAGCCGGGGGGAGCCCCGATAAGCCGGGCTACGGAATGCTTCTCCATATATTCCGACATATCGACCCGGACCATTGCCGTGTCGTCGTCGAACATGAATTCGGCGATCGCCTTCGTCAGCTCCGTCTTACCGACACCCGTCGGGCCCAGGAACATAAAGGAACCAATCGGACGGTTCGGATCCTGTAGACCGGCTCGCGATCGGCGAATGGCGTTTGATACCGCGACAACCGCCTCTTCCTGGCCAACCACTCGTGCGCGCAGCCGCTCTTCCATACGGAGCAGCTTGTCGCGCTCACCCTCGAGCATTTTGTCTACGGGTACACCCGTCCAGCGACTGACAACCGAGGCGATATCGCTATCGCGGACCTCCTCGTTAAGCATATGCCCGCCGGCTGCCTTTTCGGCTTCCACAAGACGACGCTCAAGTTCTGGGATACGCCCGTAAGTCAATTCCCCCGCTCGAGCCCAATCGCCAGCGCGCTGAGCCTGATCGAGGTGCGTGCGGACCTGCTCCAATTCCTCCTTGATCTTTTGGGCAGAGGATAGTTTTTCCTTCTCTGCGCGCCAACGATCGGTGAGATCAGCAGATTGCTTCTCAAGCGTTTCCAGTTCCGTTTCAAGCTTCTCCAGCCGGTCGCGCGACGCGGCGTCATGCTCTTTCTTAAGGGCCTCGCGCTCAATCTTAAGCTGGATTATCCGACGATCGAGTTCATCGATCTCTTCGGGTTTTGAATCGACCTCCATCCTCAGCCGCGCAGCTGCCTCATCGATTAAATCGATAGCTTTGTCGGGCAGAAAGCGATCTGTGATGTAGCGGTTCGAGAGCGTAGCGGCTGCGACGATTGCGCTGTCGGTAATACGGACGCCGTGATGCATCTCGTATTTTTCCTTCAGTCCTCGCAGGATCGAGATTGTATCGGGAACAGTTGGCTCATTCACAAAGATCGACTGAAAGCGTCGTGCCAACGCCGCGTCCTTCTCGATATATTTGCG
>PLTD01000176.1 GCA_003165335.1 Rhodospirillales bacterium
TATTTTGAAATGCGATTGCCCTGCTGACAACCTTTAGCCAACCCCAACGACGGCGAGCACTTAAAAAAACCAAGTCATTGAAATATTTATATAACTCTAGTTTGGCGACCCCAGCAGGACTCGAACCTGCAACCCTCAGCTTAGAAGGCTGATGCTCTATCCGGTTGAGCTATGGGGTCGGACGGGTTTCTATAACGCAACAGCGCTCAGTGCGACAGATAGGGATCAGCGCAACTGATCCACATATTTATCCGTGCCCGGCAGGGTCGGGATAAATGGAGCGACAAGCTCGACGCGGCCCAGGCCGGACTGCGCGACCAGTTCGCCCGACTTGGAGAAAATGCGGTCCCATGACTTCGTCGGCTCGCCCTCGGTGAACCAGAGCAGAGTCACGCGGTTATCAACTCCTTCCACATCCTTTACATAGGGCATCTTGTCGGCAGGCAGGGGCGTCGGCTCGAAATAGAGACACATTGCGGCGTCCGACCCGGTCAGAGCGACCGGCACGCGGACGGCTTTCAGCCAGTCGATCAGATCCTCTCGCCTGCCTGGAGCGGCATCGATCACTTCGAGCACCAGCCCGCCATAGGGATATTCCAATGCATGGATATCCCGCGGCCCCTTGGCGTCGCGATAGCTGGCGCCACGAAAGGTCTGGAAAGATGTATACACATGCGTGCGCTCAAGATGGACCCGGTCGTCGGCGCGCAGCCGCTTATTGGTCGCCACGGTCCAGGCCATATGATCTTCATAGCGGCCGTCGGTCAGCCAATAGATCGAGATATACTTGCCTGTGTCGAGCGGCTGTGCGACGGCGGAGTCGGCGGGGTACCGATAGGCCTGAAGCGGCTTGGGCGCGACCCAGCGACGGCCTGAAAACATCCAGGGCATCGCCATCGCCCCGGAATTGAAATGGTCGTCCTCATACCAGCGATTATAGCTGTATTCATGGCCGACATGCGGCTCGACCATCGTGATCAGAGCCGAGCCGATTTTCGCCTCGTAAGGGCCGGTCGCGGCCAATTCGGAATATAGATGCTTCTGGTCGGACATTGCCGATCCCTCCCTCGTGTCGTTTTTCGTTAAAAGGCCAGTACGCCGCGGGCAAGCTTGCCCTGCTCCAGATCGTGGAACGCGGCCTCGAAATCTTCGATCGGATATTGCTTGGTGATCAACTCGTCCAGCTTGAGCCGACCTTGGCGGTAAAAGTCGAGATACATCGGAATGTCATGGTGCGGACGCGACGAGCCATAACGCGAGCCGATCACCGCGCGGTCGACATAGGCGATGGCATTGATCGGCAGTTCGATTGTCGCCCCCTGAGGCGGCACACCAACGATGACCGCGGTCCCGCCCCAATTGAGCGCGGCAACGCCCGCCTTCAGCGCGATCGGGCTGCCGGTACATTCGAAGGCCCAGTCCACTCCACCTGCTCCAAATGTGCCCACCGTCTGGGTCTTGCTGTGCGGGAGCAAGGCACGGATCTGCTCGGCAGCGTCGCCCTGCGATGCGTCGATGAAATCGGTCGCGCCGAAGGCCTCGGCCAAACCACGCTTTTCGGCGATCGTGTCGACCGCAATGATGCGTGACGCGCCGGAGATCACCAGCGCCTGAATTGCGTTCAGCCCGACGCCGCCCACGCCGAAAACGGCTGCGGTCTCTCCTGCCTGCACCCGTGCGCGGTTCAGCACCGCGCCCACGCCTGTTAGAACGGCGCAGCCGATCAGACAGGCGGCGTTTAACGGTATGTCATGGGAGATCACTACGACCTGGTCCTGCTTCACAACAGTGAATTCCGCAAAGGCCGAGGTCGCGGCAAAATTGCTGACCGGCGTACCGTCGCCCAGACTGAATGGCGTCGTGCGATTGCCCAGGGATTCGCGGCAATGGGTGGGCTTGCCGGATTCGCACGGGCTGCAATGGCCGCAATTCGCCAGAGTATGCATCACGACATGGTCGCCAACCTTGATCTTCGTGACGCCGGGGCCGGTCGCCTCGACGATGCCGGCGCCCTCGTGCCCGAGCACAGCCGGCGCAGGCCAGGGGATGTTGCCGTGAACGACCGACAGGTCGCTGCGGCAGACCCCGCAGGCGACGACACGGACAATAACCTCGCCTGCCACCGGGTCGCGCACGGAAACGTCGTGGCTCAATCCGATCCGGCCCTCGCCGGTATAGAGCAGCGCCCTCATCTGTATTTCCCTTCCCGCTTCGAGATTGCTTGACCGTCAATGCGGCTTATCGCGATTATACTAATGTTTAAAAGAAAATAACGATGCGAATAAACCTGAAAGATGCTGCATGAAGCGCGATCTCTCCCATGAATTGGACTTTATCGTTCATAACATCCTATCCGATGCCGAGAGTTTAAACGCCACCATGACCGTCCTATCGGAATCCACATGACGCTGCCGCCTCCACGCACCGGATATCAGGCGCCCCCCGACCTGCTGGCCCGGAGGGCGCGCATGCCGGACGCCTGGAGTGAGGCGATGCTGGAGCCCGGAACGAGCGGACGCAACCGGGTTATCGGTGGAGTAGCATGCCTGGTCTGCGAACCGGCGACCCAGTTGGGCACAATCCTCTATCTGCATGGCGGTGGATATCGCATGGGATCGCCGGCCGCCTGGGCCAATTTCGCGTCACGCCTGGCGGCGGCGACTATGTGTCGGATCGTCGTGCCGGATTATCGCCTGGCGCCAGAGCACCCGTTCCCAGCCGCCCTGATCGACGCGCTCTCGGTCTATCGCGCCTTGGTTGTGACGGATCGTGCGCCCCCATTTGTCGGCGGGGATTCCGCAGGCGGCGGGTTGGCCTGCGCGCTGACTTTGGCGAGCGGCCAGGCTGGACTCGATCTTCCGCAAAAGGCGATCCTTCTGTCGCCATGGGTCGATCTGACGGTCACCAACGCCAGCTATGAATCACGCAAGAGCGACCTGTTCTTCCCACGCGAATCCGCGCAGGAGGCCGCCAACCTTTATCTCCAGGGCCACGATGCCCGGGACCCTCTGGCCTCGCCGATTAACGGCGATCTGGACGGCTTTCCCGATACGCTGATCTTCGCAAGCAGCGACGAATGCCTGATCGGCGACGCCCAGGCCTTTCAGGCTCGGCTGGCAGAGGCGCGGGTGCCGGTCGAGACCCATATCGTGCCCGGCATGACCCATGTCTGGCCGGTCATTGCCCCGGCACTTCCCGAATCCGAAGCGGCGCTGAATACCATCGGCAATTTCATTCGCACGGGCTGAGCATCAACCGGTTTGCGCATCCGAGATCGAGCTTCTGATCGCCGGCATATTGAGGGGCCGCGCGAAGAACAGGACGCCATACCAGGTGCGGTCAAGGTCGGGGTCATGGCGATCGACCAGCGCGATGCGATGTATTTCGCGGCGCAGCTCCTCGGTCAACCGGCGCACTTGAACGACCGCAGCATCGGTTAGCCGCACGAAATCCGACATGGTCAGCGCATCCTCGGCATGTTCGACATCGACGAAGCTCTGGCGCGCCTCGAAATGCTTAGCGACAGGTCCGTCTTTGCGCCAGGACACGGTTCGCGTGGTAAGCAGCCTTATTCGTCCACTCCCCAATATGTCGACCAGGCCCAACCGGGCCAGCATCTGCAATTCCTCTTGCATGGTCGCATGTGAAATCCGCAGTTCCAGCTCGCATTCCTCAGGCGGCCATCCGTTCAGCAGCGAGAAGAAGATGAAGAACAGGCGCTTGTCTTTGCCCAGCGCCCGTTCCTGTGTGGGGGTAAAGCGGTCGGCTTTCCCGGAATGGCTGCGCGCCGCCATTTCGACAAGGTCGAACAGTTCGATCTTGGCCAGGTCGCACAAATCCTCGAGCCTCGCGGTTGTGAGCCCCTCCCCGGCCAGCCAACGCTTCACCGTCGCCAGCCCCACGCCCAGACGCTCAGCAATGTCGCGCTGGCGCAAGCCCTGTGCCTTTAGATGCAGCTTCAGATTATCGATCAGCAGCGGGAATTGCCGATCCTGGGAAAAAAGCATCGTGTTCGTCCGTTCTAATGAGAGCTAATTAAATGAGACTATTTCTATATTATGATGAGCCTTCTAGGAAAAGCATCCTTGGCTTCGACGTGCATGTCCTGCACAAACTCGGTCTCACATCGCCGGCGGAAGGTCGGGCGCAGCAGTGGAGGAAACCATGGACGTCAAATCGAACCCCATCGCAACGGCGGATCAGGCAGCAGTCGAGAGACGCGCGTTCGAAGTCCTGGCCCATCCGCTCGTGAAGAAGACGGTTGCCGATATACGCAAAGCCTGGCCCGAACTGGTGAAGCCCAGCGTGGAGATGATGAAGGCCTTCGAATGGGCATTCGATGAGGTGGTCTATGCCGCCGTCATCTGGTCGCTGAACACCGACAAGGAACGGCCCAAGGTTATCACCATCACTCGGCTTGCCCATAAGCTGGGCGATCTGGTCATTCCGGGTTCGCGCTGGGGGATCGATAACCCCGACACGGTCTATCGCGTAATCCCGATTTCCGGCGACGAGCGTTATGTCATCAGCGGCAAGGTCGCGAAGGGGCACCGGCTGACAGAGAATTATTTCTCGTTGTGGGACACTGTCATGAATTCGGTGGCCGTTCTGAACGGCAAGGATCTGGTGACCGACCCCGACGGCAATTTCACCTGCACGGTCGACAGCGACCCGGCAAACGGTCGCGTGAACCACATCCGGTCCACGCCCGCCGCCCATGAATTCTATATCCGCGACGTCGTCCTGGACTGGAAAAACGAGATGATCAACGAGTTGTCGATCGAGCGGCTGGGCCAACCGCCGAAAAAAGCGCCGTTGAGCGACGACGAACAGGCGGAACTGACGGCTTCCTTCCTTAACCGCTATTACACAAGCACAGCGCGATGGAACGACCAGACCTTGAAAAAGGCGGTCAACGGATTCGACTTCACCATCGACCGCGACACCGACGGGGCGCAACGCAGCCAAATCTATATCATGGGCCATTTCAAGCTGGCCGATGACGAGGCGCTGGTGGTCAACCTGCGGACCGGTGGGGCGGAGTACTTCATTGTGCCGATCACCAATTGGTGGGGCACCACCAACGACGTGAACCGCCGCACCGCCAGCATGAACAAGGCCCAGTCGGTTGCGGACAAGGACGGAAACTACACCTTCGTCATCTCCACGCGAGACCTCGGCGTCCACAATTGGGTCGACCCCTGCGACCTGCATGAAGGCATTCTGACCTTGCGGTGGGCCGAATTCAAAAACGGCATCCCAGGCCAAGATCTGGGGGCAACCAGCAAAGTCGTGAAATTGGCCGACCTGAAGAAGGAATTGCCCGAGGAGACGAAGTTCGTAACCGCCGATGAGCGCAACAAGCAACGGACCGAACGGGCGGCAAGCTATGCTTGGCGGCTGATGGATCATTAGGGTTCGCGTCGCCGATTCCACCGCCGCCTACACGACATTACAAAACCAAGTGCCCAAGGACCGCCAATGCCCACAAACTCCTCCCCCGTCTGGCTCATAACCGGCTGCTCCACCGGCATCGGGCGCGAAATCGCCATCGCGGCGCTGAAAAAGGGCCATCGCGTGGTGGTGACGGCGCGCAGACCCGAGACGGTACAACCTCTGGCAGACGAATTTCCCGGCAAGGCAATTGCGGTTAGGCTCGATGTCACAAAGCAAGATCAAATCGATGCCGCCGTGGCAGCTGCCGACGCGGCCTTCGGCGGGATCGACGTGCTTTGCAACAATGCGGCCTATGGCTATATGGCCGCAATCGAAGAAGGTGAGGACGAAGAGGTCCGCAGCCTGTTCGAGACCAATTTCTTCGGCCCGGTGGCAATGATCAAGGCGGTGCTGCCGCAGATGCGCGCGCGACGGAGCGGCTATATCATCAACATCAGTTCGCAGGCGGGACTGATGTCCAACCCGGGCACAGCCTATTACAGCGCCTCAAAGCATGCCCTGGAAGGACTGACGGAGGGGCTGGTGCGCGAAGTAAAGCCGCTGGGCATCCGCGTCACGGCAGTCGAGCCCGGCCCCTTCCGTACCGAATGGTCCGGCGCGTCGCTGAAGCAGGTTGGGAACCCGATTGCCGACTATGCCGACAATGTCGGCGCTCGGCGGGCGATGATCGCGGGTATGCATGGCAAGCTGCCAGGCGATCCGGAAAAAGCCGGCGAGGCTATAGTGGGTCTTTACGACGTCGTCGAGCCACCGATGCAGCTGCTGTTGGGCAAAGTGCTGTACGATACCTATGTGGCCAAACTGAAAACCGTCAGCCAGTCTATCGAAGATTGGAAAGAGGTCACCTTGGCGACGGATTTCCCCCCGGGAACCTAAGACTCAGGCCGCCCAACTCCGTTGCGAGAGGGCCAAATGGCAGCTGCGCCGCGGCTTCTGCGGCTAGCTGCAATCGTTCTGCTTAACTATCTTTAAACCATGAATTCGCTCATCGGCAGGCTGTCGATTTTGGCGAAGTCGATAAAGCGGTGGCAGCTATCCATCATGCGCTGATGGTTGTGTTTATGTTTCGCTTCGTCGCCCACGGCGTCATAAAAGGCCGCAGGGTCTGTCAAAGCCGCGGCCGGGAAACCTTCTTCGACTAGGGCGTCAAGCACCGGTGCATCCTCGGTCAATGTCCGGGTCACGACATTCTGCACATAGCGGAAGGTAGGCTGAGTTTCGACCGCAACCTGGGTATGACTGCCCAGCCAGATTTTGAGCCAATCGGCTCTTTCGATTTGAACCGGACGCTGCAGAAAACCGATCAAGCTGAATCCATACGAGCGCGAGCCGGGCGGGGTCGGTGGCGTGTCATTCTTGATCAGCGATTCAGTCACCAGATAGCCGGCAATCTTTGCATGGGCTTCTGCCAGAATCTGTTCGGCGGCGGCTCGGAAATTGGCGCTGTCCATCCAGAGGGCGACAAACCCGTCTGGTACCGGCCGCGATTCCAGGCGCAGTCCCGAACCCGATGCCACAACTTCATCAACCACATCGACCTGAAGCGTGCGTGCCCCCGCCCCTATCAGCCGCTCTCCCAGCGGCCCGCGCAGGCGGTCGGCCCAAGCCTCGGCGGATTCGCCGGGCCTCTTCCACAAGGTGTAGATTAGTTTTTCCATAAGTTCAGAAGGCCTCGAATAGGATGTTCGCTGGAACGCTGGCGTAAAGCGATACCCATCCGCGGTCGCCGCGTCGATGGGTTTTCCAGGAGGACCACAGCCGATAGACCAGCCGGAATACCGCACAGCAACTGTCTGTTCCCCCATGTGGGGTTATCTGCCTTAATGGTTCCAGCCTGAAAACGCGCAGTTTAGCGCGTGATGAACTCAGTCAAGATCGGAGGAACCCATGACGCACGTGGCCCCGTATCACTGCGACGCAAGCGACGATCCGCACGCCCACAACCATGTCTACCACGACCACGACGAGTGCCAGGACGGTAAGCGCATCAAACCAGAACATCGCAAAGCCGGAACCGGTGGAAAACCGCGGTGCAAGGTCTGCATGAATCTGGAATCGAGCATGTAACGGAGGGATTCGAAACGCATTCGACGAAGCTGTAAAAGAAACCTTGGTTTATTTGCCGGGCATTCCACGCCAAGGGCGCCTACCCCCGAGGCAGGGGACAGGTGGCACAAGTTTCTTGGTTACAGCGTCAGCTGAGCTCACGCCCAGGCAATGACGTCGAAAACTTTGGCGGTCGGTCCGGCTTAACGGCAAGCTTAGCTTGCTGCGGCCGGTTTCGGCGGGACGTAGCGGAAATTGTCGGCGTAGCTGCGGGGGCGGATACGGTGAGGCTTGGGCTGTTCGACTGAATATTCGAATCCCTCGCGCGCGGCGAATGCGATAGCCTCTTCCTGAGTGGCGAAGCCGATTTTTACCTGGTTCAGCGTGTCGCCCGAAGCGGTCCAGCCCATCAGCGGTTCAGGGCGTCGCGCAGTTCCCGGCTCATATTCCAAAACCCAGTGATGGGTCTTGCCGCGGCCTGATTGCATTGAGCTTTTCGGCGGCTGATAGATGCGGCAAAGGATTTTGGAGGGTCCGGATTGGGCCGTCATTGCTGATTTTCCTCTCGACGCAGACATATTCGGTGGTCGGGGAGCCCGGATTCGAACCGGGGGCCTCCTGCTCCCAAAGCAGGCGCGCTACCAGACTGCGCCACACCCCGAAACCACGAGGGTGGAATACACGATGCACCCCGGCTGAACAAGGCGAGCGGCCCAGGCAAAGGGCCGCAATTCACTGTATGGGCGTCGAGTCCACGCGAATTTGATAAAGATGGGCCCAATATTTGCCGGTAATGAACAAGCGATCGTGCTCTTTGTCATAGGCGATGCCGTTGGGAATCGCGTCCGGGTCGGTCTTGCGGCGGGACTCGGGCAGCAGGCCTACATCGATCCAGCCCTTGACCTTGCCCGTCGTCGGATCGATTCGTGCTATGCGGTTGGTCAGCCAGACATTCGCCAATATCTCGCCCTTTACCCATTCCAACTCGTTCAAATGAGTGACCGGCTGGCCCTCGGCCGTCACGGTGATCTCGCGCTTTTCCAAGAGCGTGATCGGGTCGAGAAAGCGCAGGATCGGCGTACCGTCGCTCTTTATCAGGCTCTCGCCATCCTGGGTCAAAGCCCACCCCTCACCTGCATAGTGGAACTCACGAATCTCACTGAAATCATTCAAACTCCAACGGAAACCGACCTGGTCACGCCAGGTCAAGCTGACGATCTCGTCGTTCCAATTGACGATACCCTCGCCGAACAAGGACGGCAGAATCGCACGGGACTGAAGGACCGCGCCGTCCTCGATCCGCACCTTGCGGATGGTCGATTGGCCTATTTGCCCCGTACTCTCGTAGAGAAAGCCGTCGAGGTAAAACAGCCCCTCGGTATAGGCATGCGGGTCGTGGGGATAGGTATGCTCGACCCGGTAGCCATAGTTGGGCAGTTCGGCCCGAACACCGGCGGCGACAAGCGCGAGGGCAAGCGCCAGACCGCGAAGATAGAGCGAATGTCTCATGGCCGGGATGACTGCCGCGTCGGTGGGTGGGGAATTCTGTTTATCGCAACGGCGCGTAAGCGCAAATGCCCACCGATGCCGAATCATTGCTCGGAATCAGCGTATTGCATCAATGCGGCTTGCCCTGCGCGGGATAGAGCTTAGATTTCGGGACTCAATCAACAGGACTCGGGCCAGAGCGCAGATGGAGTTCGTCGGGGAATATCGCTTCAACGCATCGGCCATGGACGTGTGGCTGGCGCTCAACGACCCGGAAGTGCTGATGCGCACCATTCCCGGTTGCGACGCTATGGAACGGGTAACGCCGACGGATTATGCCGGCCATCTGAAGGTCGACCTCGGCTTGTTGAAAGCCGGGTTTAGCGGAAAGATATTCCTGTCGGAACTGGACCCGCCCACCAGCTATCGCATCAGTGTCGAGGCCCATGGAGCCATCGCCGGCAGCGCATCGGGCAGCGCCCGGGTCAGGCTGATCGACCTGCCCCACGGGGCGGTACTGCATTACGAGGCGGAAACCGCGATCGGCGGGCGGCTCGCCACGCTGGGCGTCAAGCTTATGCACGGCACCGCTACGCGCTATGCCGACAAATTCTTCGCCCGCTTCGCCAAGGCGATGGACGAACGCGCCCAACGAGTGGAACAATTGCCGCCCGGCTGAACACGGATGCAGCCGCAAAAGACAACTAAGGGGAATGGATTATGGATGTCGGAATTTGCCTGCCCTATTCGGAGCCGGGGATCACTCGGGAGACATTGGTCGACTGGTGCCGGGCGATCGAGGACAGTCCGCTGACCAGCGTGTCATGCGGGGAGCGGATATCCGGACCGCACGCGATGGAGATGCGGGCGATGATCGCTGGCGCCGCCTTGCTCACCGAGCGTATCCGGATCGTCACCAGCCTCTATATCCTGCCCATGCATAATGCGGTCTGGGCAGCGAAGGAGATTGCAACTCTGGACATTCTGTCCAAGGGACGGCTCGACGTCGTGGTCGGTACGGGAGGGCGACCGAACGATTACGCAGCCGTGGGCGCGGATTTCGCGACCCGCAACCAGCGCCTGCCCGGCCAAGTCGCCAAGATGCGCTCGATCTGGGCTGGAGAGCCCCCGTTCGAAGGCTCCGAGATTATCGGTCCCGCGCCCTATCAGAAGGGCGGCCCGCGCGTCATCGGGGGCTTCGCCGGCCCCAAGGCGATTGCCAAATCCGCCGCCTGGGCCGATGGACTCTATGGCTTTTCAATTCCCGGCGATCCCGGCGAGATCGCTCTCAAAATGGATTGGTTCGAGGAGGCCTGGCAGAATACCGGCCGCAAGGGCAAGCCGCACAAGATCGGCGGATTTTGGTACTCGCTCGCCGATAATGCCCAGCAGGGTTTGCATCACTATGTTTATGAATATCTGCGGATCGCGGGTCATGACTTCGCAACCCAGGTCGCCGATTCCATGACCCAGCATTCGCCGGATCTGATCCTGAAGACCATGCGAGCGATGAAGGAAACCGGGATCGACGAATTGTTCATGGTCCCCGCCTCCGCCGATGTCAGCGAGGTCACCAGGCTGGCCGAACTGGTCGCAAAGATCTGAGAGGACTACGCCGATGCTTCTCAAGCTGATGATGAGCCCGGCCGGTCTCGCCTGGGACCGGTTCCTGGTGCGCTGGACCGGCAAATCGCCGCTGTGCAACCTATTCGCGAAAATGGGCGGTTTCCCGCCGCGCCCGGCTCTGCTCCTGGTCGTCAAAGGTCGCAAGAGCGGAAAACCGCGGGCATCCGCGCTGCCCTATTTTAAGGCTCACGGCAGCCTGTTCGTCGTCGGCTCGCGCGGCGGCGGCCCGATCGATCCGCAATGGGTCACCAACCTGCGCGCCGACCCGAACGCCTCCATGTTCATCAACCGCAAGGAAAAGAAGGTGAAGGCGCGGATCGCCGCCGGCGAGGAACGGGCCAAGCTGTGGGTCGAACTCGGCAAGATGCTGCCGACCTATGTCCACTACCAGACGCTGACCACTCGCGAGATTCCGCTAGTGATCCTGGAATAGCCCGCCAATGCTGATGAAGCTGGCTATGTCCCCCGCGGGCTGGGCGCTGGACCGGATCGCAGTCAGATGGACCGGCGTCTCGCCGCTCAGCACCCTTTTCGCCCGCCAGAACGGCATCAAAAACGAAAGCCGTGTCCTGGTGCTGGTCGTCAAAGGGCGCAGGACGGGTAAGAAGCGGTCGGTCGCGCTGGCCTATTTCGAGATCGATGGCCATCTGCTGGTCGTCGGCTCAGCCGGCGGCAGCCCGACCGACCCGCGATGGGTGGAGAACCTGCGCGCCGAAGCGAACGTCACGATCTATGTCGCCCGCAAGCCACGCAAGGTGACGGCACGCATTTCCGACGGCGATGAACGCCGTGGTATCTGGGAAAAATTGGCAGTGCAGGTGCCGACCTATGCCCATTACCAGACCCTGGTAACGCGCGAGATACCGCTGGTGATTTTGGAATAGTTGCTAGGCGACCGCCGGCATCTCCCGCTCCGCCGCCTGCATCCCGTAGAGCCGGCTGTACAGCCCGCCGTTACGCATCAGTTCGGCGTGGGTGCCGCTTTCGACGACGCGGCCGCGGTCCATTACATAGATCAGGTCGGCGTTCACGACAGTCGACAGGCGATGGGCGATGACCAGCACGGTGCGGCCCTGGCCCAGAACGCTCAGCGCCTCCTGCACTACCCGTTCGGACTCGGCGTCGAGTGACGAGGTCGCCTCGTCCAGCAGCAATATCGGCGCGCCGCGCAGCAGGGCCCGGGCGATGGCGATGCGCTGGCGCTGGCCGCCCGACAGTTTGACCCCGTTCTCACCGACGCGGGTCGCATAACCCTCGGGCAGGTTCCGGATGAAATCAGCGGCGGCGGCCCCCTCCGCGGCGGCGATGATCTCGGCCTCGGTCGCGCTCGGTTTGCCATAGGCGATATTGGACAGGATCGTGTCGTCGAACAGGGCGACTTCCTGGCTGACAAGCGCCATTTGGCTGCGCAGGCTTTTCGTCGTCACGCTCCGCACATCCTGGCCGTCGACCAGCACCGCGCCGCCTGTCTCGTCGGCATCGTAAAAGCGCGGGATCAGGCTCAGTACAGTCGATTTGCCGGCCCCGGACGGGCCGACGAGCGCCACGGTCTTACCCGCCGGCACATCGATGCTCACGCCCTCCAGCGCCGGCTTGCCGGTGCTGTAGGAGAAACGGACATTCTCGAGGCGGATCGTCGGGTTGGTAATGGTGAGCGTCGCGGCATCCGGCCGGTCCCGAATCGCCGGCGGGTCGTCCAAAACAGCAAACAGCCGGTCCGCAGCCGAGAGCCCCCTCTGCATCACGGCGCTGGTCTTCGCCAGCCGCTTGATCGGCTCATAGGCCGACAGGAAGGCAAATATGAAGGCCATCAGCGCGCCTGTCGTGGTTCGGCCGGCGATCACTTCGCTACCGCCGTAGATGATCAGGCCGCAGACCGGGATCGCGCCCAGCAGCTCGTTGACCGGTTCGGAAATCGCGGAAATGCGAAAGCCCTTATGGGCCAGCATGAACAGGCGCTGGATCGTGTCGCCGACCCGCTTCTTTTCATAGGCTTCCATCCCATAAGCCTTGATGTGGCGCACGTTCTGGAAAGTTTGGTTCAACAGATGGGCGAACTGTCCGCGTTCGACCTGTGTGGAGTTGGACACGCGGCGCATCCGCTTGCCGCGCCGTCCGACCCAGATACCGGCCAGCGGGAATACGATCACGCTGAAGACCGACAATCGCCAGTCCATCCAGAACATAATGCCGATCAACCCGACAAGGCGCAGCGTGTTGGTGCCGGAATTGGTCATCGATTCGACAATGGCGTAGCGCATCTCCTCGACATCGTTGGTCAGGCGGGAGATCAGCTCGCCGGCTGGATGTTCGTGGAAGAAGGCGAGGTCGGCGTCGATCAGATGGGCTAGGCTGTCGCGCTGAATGTCTGTGACGACGCCCTGCCCGATTCGGTTCAGGATGATGCTGGAGCCATAGGCAGCCAGCCCGCCCAACAGGAAAACGACGAACACCACGCCGGCGATCGGAAGGATCCATTCCTGCTGTTTCTTGGCGAATATCTCGTCGAAGATATAGCGAATCAGCACCGCCTTGCCCGACGTCGTGACCGAGGCGATGACCATCAACAAGACGGCAAGCGACAGTTCCCGCCCGTGCGGCGCAAGATAGGTGCGCAGCAGGCGTTTCAGCAGAACGAACGAATGGCTTTGACGGTCGGCTTGGCTCACGATTTCATCGACAGATCGGCGCCTTGTCTCTATGGGGTCGGCGGCCCGGTATCGGCGAAACTGTCTAGCATAGAGCCGGCGAAGGCACAAAAATGATGGATTCTACTCATGCCCAAAGATAGCAGAGACAATTGGCGTCCCAAGATCGGGCTCGCGCTTGGCGGCGGAGTCGCCCGAGGATTTGCCCATATTGGTGTCCTGCGAGCATTGACCCGGAACGGAATTGTACCGGACATCATGGTCGGCACCTCCATCGGGGCGGTCGTCGGCGCCGCCTATCTGGCTGGGAAGCTGGATGCCATGGAAGAGTGGGCGCGCTCGCTCAATCGCTTTAGAATTCTCTCCTATCTCGACTTCAGGGTGCGGTCTGCAGGATTCATAAACGGGAACCGCTTGGTCGCCACACTGCAGGAACATCTAGGCGACATCGTAATCGAAGACCTTGATCGCCCATTCATCGCGGTAGCCACGGATTTAGCAACCGGACACGAGGTCTGGCTGCGACAGGGACGGCTCGTCGATGCATTGCGCGCATCCTTTTCGCTGCCCGGCGTCTTTTCACCGATGATGCTCGATCACCGATGGTTGATAGACGGCGCACTGGTCAACCCGGTGCCCGTGTCACCCTGTCTTGCAATGGGTGCGCAGGTAACGATTGCGGTCAATCTCAACGCCGACATTATCGGCATGGCGAGACGTCCCGGCAGCAAGATACCGACAGTCGCAGGATTTGATCTCCTTGAGGAGCAACACGAAACAGCGGCCGTAGCGCGGCGCACCCCGTTTCTAGAACGATTTTTCCACAGAGAACCCGGCCACCCCAGTCTGTTCGGCGTCATGTTTGCCTCGCTCAACATCCTTCAGGACCGTATCGGCCGTTCACGGCTCGCCGGCGATCCACCCGATGTGGAAATCGGCCCACGGATCGGACATATCGGGATGGCTGAGTTCGAACGCGCCGGCGAGATGATCGATGAAGGCGATGCTGCCGTCGAACGCCGGATGCCGCAGATCCGCGACGCGATCACGATCCTCAGTCAGACTTATCCGAAATAGAGGCGACAGCCGCTACCAGAGCAACTTCGGGATCGTGAAATCCGGCGCCTGGCCATAGCGTTCGCAAAGCCGGGACAGACCGTCCGGCTCCGCCAGATCGCCAGCGTGTATCCCCGACTCGACAAAGGCGGTCAGGCAGCCGGCGCGATGCCCGCCTGCGATGTCATGCTCCAGAGAATCCCCGACGGCGATGATACGATCGACAGGAATGTTCCCCAGCAGTTCAATGGCACGACTGTAGACCTCCGGATGCGGCTTGCCGACATAGCGAACAATGCCGCCTAATCGTTCGTAGTGCGCGGCGAGCGCACCAGGCCCTTCGATAAGCCCAGTCGCAGCCACTCCGACGCGATCGGGGTTGGCGCAGATCATCGGCAAACCTTGCGACGCGGCGCGTTCCAAAACCCCCGCATAATCGGCAGCAAGAGATTTTTCCGGCGCCGTCGAGCTGCCGATCAACACGAAATCAGCGGTGCCGACGCTTCGCGCAGCGCGGTAGTCCAGGCCATCGATCAATGTCCGGTCGCGTGCAATCAACAATACCGACTTGCCCAAAGCGGCGAATTGCGGGTCACGGCGATCACGCAGCATATCGCGAACCGTCTCGCCCGATGTCACGACACCTGCGAACAGTGCCGGGTTATAACCGAGCGCCACCAACCGTCCATGAGCATCGGACCCAAGGCGGGCTGAGTTGGACAGGATAACCATGCGCTTACCCGCCTGCGCCATAGCGGCAACCGCATCTATCGCGCCATCCGGCGCCTTTGCGCCATCATGCAGGACACCCCATTGGTCAAGTATTGCGCCATCGAACCGATCGGAAATTGCCGCCAAACCAGGCAGACGGGTGGGCTGCAGGCCATTATTCGAGTGCGTCATCTATGGAGTAGGTCCTGTTCATAAGGTCTGCAGTCTTACAGTCGTATCGTCGCAAAGACCGGCTGAAAATTATCTGCGCAAGACACGCGCGTTCGATTTAATGTCCCGGAAACGAATGGCAACTTAACCTCAATGCCATCGACTGTGAATTGTCCCGACCGAATCGAACTGCAAACAACCGCGGGAAATCAGCAACCAGCAGTATTTACCTGCGCTGCGACCCAACCGGTTGTTGAATAGCGGACAGCCATTCACTAGGCTGCAATCGCATAAGAAGGACCGCGGTTTCTGCGAATTGTCCCGTCAAAGGTTGATAATGGTCACTTCCGGCGACACTCTCACCGAGACACGACGAAAGGGCGATCTTCTCTTCCTTACGCAGCGCATCCCTTATCCGCCGATCAAGGGCGAAAAAATCCGCCCTCTGCAAATTCTGAAACACTTTGCGCAGACCTATAACGTGCATCTGGGATGCCTAATCGACGACCCGCGCGATTGGGAGCATGTCGAAACAGTCAATTCCATGTGCTCCAGCGCCTATTTCGGCGGGCTAAATCGGCGCTGGGACAATCTTTCCCATATGGGCGCACTAGCGACTGGTCAAGCGCTTAGCGTGGCGCTCTATCACCATCGCGGCCTCCAGAAATGGACAACGCATCTGCTGGACACCATTCGGCCGGACGTCGTCTTCGTCTGCTCATCGAATATGGCGCCTTATGTGCTGGATCATCCTCGCAGCTCCAAATCGCTGATAGTCGATCTCGCCGATGTCGATTCCGAAAAATGGAGTGCTTACGCCAGCAAGGCTACGGGATTTATGAAGTGGGTCTATACCCGAGAAGCCCGCATGGTTTTCGATCTGGAAAACCGCATCGCACACGAAGCTGACTTTAGTACGTTTGTGTCCGAACCAGAGGCCCAGATGTTCCGAAAGCTTGTGCCGGACCGTACCCGGGCCATTGTGGGCGTACCGAGCGGGGTCGAGTACCAATATTTCGACCCCAGCATAGAGTTCGCGCCGCCTTATGATGGGGATCGCCCGACCTTCGTTTTCACTGGGACGATGGACTATATTCCAAACGTCGATGCTGTGGTCTGGTTTGTGCAGGACATTTTACCGATCATCCGACAAACTTTGCCCGACAGCCAATTCTATATCGTCGGATCCAGTCCATCGCCGTCTGTACAAAATCTGGCACGCATCGACGGAGTCCATGTTACCGGCCGCGTGCCCGATGTTCGTCCCTACCTTGCCTATGCCCGAGCCAGCGTCGCGCCGATGCGTATCGCACGAGGAATTCAAAATAAGGTTATGGAGGCAATGGCAATGGCAAAACCCGTTATCGTAACGCCTGACGCCCTGGAAGGGATCGACGCGGTGCCTGGAGAAGAACTGATTCTTGCCAACGATGCCGCCTCCTTTGCAGCTGCTGCCTGTCGTCTGGCCACAGATGCACACGAACGGACAAGGATCGGCACGGCAGCGCGCCTGCGCGTCGAGAGGGATTTCAGTTGGAATGGCCGATTGCGCGGATTCGACCGCCTTCTCAACCGGAATATAAATTAGCTGCCGAGATCCGCGCCCGAGAGGGTGCGAGTTCAGTCTGGGCGCGCAAGTAATCCTCCGGCACGCCGATATCGATAAAGTAGCCCTCGGCCTCAAAGGCCAAGGGGCGTAATGTTTGCACTTGTGGCTCGAGGAAATCGCGCTCGAAAGAAAATGCCGGAGCCTGACCGGTTTGCAGAATGTTTTTTGAAAATAAATAGACTCCGGCATTGATCAAACCAGCGTGGCCCGGGCCATGCGCCTCGAACGCGACAACCCGACCGTTCTCGACAACTGCGCGGCCATACCGGCCAGTGTCGGCTAGTCTGCGCAGCGCAATTGTCAGGTCCACTTTCTCTTGCTCGTGCGCCAGAAGCATTTTGCGATAATCGATGTCCACCAAAGTGTCGGCGTTAAGAGCAAACACGGGAAATTCATCAACCAATCCAAGGGCGTTGCGTAACCCGCCGCCGGTTCCCAGGGGTTCCTTCTCAATTGCATAGCGAATAGATATGCCACCGTGCTGATCCCCATAAGCATCGATTATTTGTTGGCGGAGATAGCCGACAGACACGATAACTTCGGCAATGCCCTGTCGTTCCAAGTAGTCCAATAAGTGTGAAAGAAAGGGACGGCCGGCAACGCGCGCCATTGGTTTGGGCGTATCCTGCACGACTGTGCGGAGCCGCGTTCCCATACCGCCCGCAAGAAGGATCGCGCGCATCAGGAAAGCCCCGGACTTAATAGATTTTCCATGCTTCACTACCCTGGGTCGTGAGGTGGCATATCATTACTCGGCCGTCTTGCTTCTCGAGCGCTCGAATCACGTCGACCCGCCTGCAGGGATCTACAAGAAACGTGAGGAAGCCGCCGCCGCCCGCTCCCGACACTTTGCCTGCGACTGCACCAGCATTCATCGCCGCATCATAAACCTGTTCGATATGTCGAGTACTGATGCTGGCCGCCAGCTTCTTTTTGGCCTCCCAGGATTTGGACATGAACTCCCCATAGCTGCGGAAATTTCCCTTCAGTAGCGACTCCTTCATTCCGTAAGCATCGGCCTTTAGCTCGTGCATTGCATCGAGCTGTTTGCTTTCATGAGAAGTGATATTCGCCGTCTGCTCAGCTATGATCGCCGCCGATGAACGCGAGACACCAGTGTTGAACAGAACGAGAGAAGTTTCGAGCTCGGACATGATCCAAGTTTTGACGCGAAGTGGGTTCACGATGACCCGGTTATCCTCGTAAAATTCCATAAAGTTCACGCCACCAAACGCGGCGGCATATTGATCCTGTCGCCCACCCAACAAATTTGCGTCCTTGCGTTCGATTTCGAATGCAAGGTGGGCCAGCTCATACTCGCCAAGAGGTAGATTCAACCATTCAGCGAAAGCCTTGACGAGCGAAACGACTACCGTTGATGAGGTTCCAAGACCCGATCCGGGGGGCGCGTCGCAAAATGTCGTCACACGGCAGGAAAGTGGACGACCGTCGTTGAACTGATTCACAATGCGCCGATACACCGCGCGATGGAGAATCAAAGGGTCCGCGATTTCCATCACATCCGCGTTCGACGCCTCATATTCCTGCTGCATGTCGGCCGCAATAAACGCAACGCGACCATTATCGGTCGGCTCTATTACCGTATAGGCGTACATATCGACGGTCGCATTCAAGACTGCTCCGCCATACTCGTCGCAGTAGGGCGACACGTCAGTGCCGCCACCGGCCAAACCGAGGCGCAATGGGGCGCGAGAGCGGACTATCGCATTTTGATAGACATTTCCTGCCAACATCAGCCTGAACTCGAGCCGGCGCCGAGAGTCTGGATGTTGTCCGAAGAGCGCTCCGATCGACTCATTTTTTGCCCCTCAACTCTTGCTGCGTTCGCCGGCCACCCCAAGTGCCCGCAGGCAAGACTCCGAGCCAACGACGCAGTGTCAGTATAACCATCGGCTGTCGGCGGCCAAGATAAGAAGGACTCTTAACGACATCAGCCTGTAAGCGACGTGGAATTTAGACCGAATTTGTAGTATTGAGATCAAGTCGATCCGTAAAATATGTATCGGCTGCTGCGGGATAGATCTTTATGATCACTGAATCTCTGTTTTTGATAAGCTACCTGATCCTCTTGCCCATCGCCTTCATGTTTCCGTTCGGCGGAGCGCTTGCGTACGAGTGGCTGCAATATATGCCGCCGAATTCGGTCTATAACGCCGGTGCGTTCAGCAATCTGTCATTGGTCATGGGCGGCGTAGCGATCATATTTTGGGTCGCGCGCGATAAAAAGATGATGCCCAAGCCGACAGCGCTTTTAGCAATTTTTATTATGTACGCCCTATGGCTGCAGATCACGCAGTTGACCTCAATTGTACCCAATGACGGCGGCCACGATCTATGGGACCGATCCTATAAAACACTGGGATTTACGATCGTTCTAAGCATGATGGCGCGTACGCAACAACGCATCGAAGCCTTCATCTGGGTGGTGGTATTGTCGATCGGCAATTTCATCATTATGGGCGCGATCAAGACGGTTTTGAGCGGTGGTGGCGGCAACACTGTTATCGGCGCCGACGGCAATATTTTGGGTGAACGCGTGTCGTTCGCGATCGCCATTACGACAATCATCCCTCTCATTCGTTTTTTGCGAGACCACGCTACAATTATTGAACGCACAAGACGGCTACGGTTGGCACTTGATGGCCTAACCATCGCGTGCGTGCTCGCAACTGTCGGTACCCAGGCACGCACCGGCGTCGTGGCGCTCGGCGTTCTGTCGATGTTTTACTTCCTAAAGTCGAAGCGAAAATCAATCTTTGTAGTGACCGTGCCGATTTTGGCCGTGCTGGTCTACTTGGTCGCTCCCCCGCAATATTTCTCTCGCATGGATACGATCGGCGATACGACGGAATCTTCGTCGGCTGGCCGCCTCGATGCGTGGGTGTGGGGATGGCAGTTCGCGCTTGACCATCCGATCACCGGGGGCGGCTATCACAGCTTTTTGCTGCACCAGACCGGCACCATCGATAATCCTGCGTATCTCGAAGCCCATAATATCTTTGTCGAAACGCTCGGCGATCACGGATTTGTCGGACTCGCTTTATTGCTGATGCTTGTTTTTGGGATGATCGTTAACTGTCACTCCATAACGAAACGCTCTCGAAAGCTACCAGACCTCGAATGGGCGGCAAATCTTGGTACGATGCTTCAACTGGCGATGTGGACCTTCTTAGCTGGATCCCAGTTTCTCGCCGATGCCTCCCAAAGCATGCCATACGAACTCTGCGCCTTAAGCCTGGCTACGCGGGGAATCATCGAGCGCCGCCTGGCGATGGAGCCGAATAATATTCTCGCTGCAAGTGCGATCATTGCGAACCGGCCGGCGGCACCCGCCAAGACTGCCCTCGCGCCAAGTGCGGCTGCAAGAGTTCGTCCTCATGCCGTAGCCTTGGGACGGCGATCATAAAGCCTTGCGCGCACACCTTTGGATGCCCACTATCGGAAGGGGCGATCGGAGAAAAGAATGGCTAATTTAATTTGGACGGGAATTCTCTATTTCTCGACATTGAGCATCGTTTTCATCACTTACCGTACCTTCGTTAACGATAGGAAAGCTGACAACGAGCGCCAGGCACAGGATATTGTTGCCCGCGCCCAGTCCAGAATGCGAGGAAGCGAACAAGCCCCCGTACAAAGACGGACTGCTCGTAGGCCTGTGGCCGTTGGACAACCCACGGAAGTGCCCGTGGCTCGATAATAATTCCAGGTTCAACCCAACTCGCCACAGTTGCTCGATTATTAGCTAAGCTTGCCGGATACCGCATTCGCAAGAATTTCGACGCCCCGACTGACGAGCATCGAAGCCGGTCGCGGCATTGCAGCCGGATGAGCGTTACAGAGGTCACATATCAGCCGATCGGGCCTTTTCCTTGGAGCGGGCCTTTTAATCTTTGCGATTTTTGCTTTCGGCGAAGATATGCGCTGGCTTTGGACAGACGAAGATTATCTCTGGTTTCCAGATACATCGTGGAACATCTTGATTCTTCGCTGCGCTGGTTACGGGACAGCATCCGTGCTTTTCGTTATTGGCTTATCGGCGTTGGAGATGCAGCGACGAATCCGGATGCCAAGCCCGTTGGTGCGGCTGAGAGAAGCATCCTACCTTCTATACTTGGCCCACGTTCCCGGCCTTGTTATCCTCGGAGCAAGCGAACGACATTTGCATCTGCTCCGCTATATGCCGCGATGGGTCCTGGCGGCGCTATTTATCGTTCTGATAATTTCGGTCACGATTTTGCTCAACATAACTATTGAAAAACCACTGCTGCGTAAGATCAGACAGTCGCGCAGAGTACGGGTTGAGGAGGCGCCCCCCCACCGGGTCACCGGAGGCAGTCANNTCCAAGGCGCAACCCCACACAGTCGTGATCTTTACGGTTAAAAATGCCGTGTGGCTTCGTGTTCAACCGGGGAACTTGAAACTCGCACCAACTCCGGATTGTCGAGAGTTTTTTGTCCCAAAACCCACCAATCTTGCGAAATCCGACCTTGCTCGCGTGTAGTTTGGCGCAGCCATCGGGTAATCCGGGGGCAATCCCCATTTCGTACGATATTCTGTCGGTGTCATACCAAAGTTGGTCCAAAGGTAACGCTTAAGCATTTTCACCCGCTTGCCGTCTTCTAAGCAAACTAGGTAGTCGGGTCGTATCGACTTCTTTATCGAGGTTGCCGCGGTTTGATTCGGAGCTTCAATGGCGGTGGATTGCGTCAAGCTACTGAGTGATTCGTGAACGGCATAAATAAGACCGCAAAGGTCAGGCAGTGCGACTGTGTTTTTTGCCACATATGCGCTGACGATCTCTACAGTTTGCCTCAATAGCACCGCTTCCAGCTCCTCAGCATGAAGTGGTTCATCCATTATGTTCCCCGTCGACGGCCCATCAAAAACGATCAGTTAGCCACTTAGAGCAGTCGACCCAGAGATTGCAATAACTATAGATAAAATTCGTTCATATTTTTGGAATGTTCATCGAGGTAGTCTAGATGCTGATTATAAATGGAATGTCATTCTAGTTTCACATAACAACTCTTTTTAAGTGTCATATTTAGCCACGATGGAATGACTGCATCGCCGCTCATCAAAATACAACCTATTACATATTAAATAAGATTATTACCAATAATATGGTAATATTCGATCTAGAATATCTCTGTTTCTATAGAATTTAGGATTCTCGATC
>PLTD01000207.1 GCA_003165335.1 Rhodospirillales bacterium
GGGCTCAATTCGCGCGATCACCATAAACTGTTCGCCGTGCAGCACCGAGAGGTGACAGGACAACGTGACCCGGCGGGCCAGTTGTTCCATGATGGGCAGCGCCGCCTGCAAAAGCCGCTCGGTCGGCGGAAACTGCGATGCTATCCGAAAGAGCTTCAGCGTCAGCGTATATTCGCCGGTCTTCAGATCGCGCGCGACATATCCGCGCTGCTCCAGAACGACCAGCATTCTGAAAATCTCGCTCACGGAGCGGCCGACGCGCTCCGCAAGCTGCCTTTGGTTCAGCCCGTGCGAGGCACACGCAAGTGCTTCAAGCAGATCGAGACCTTTCTCGAGTGCGGGAGCTCCGGGCTGGACGGTCTTTTTGGTCGCTCTCACTCGGCCTCTCACTAAACTATACTTTGTTATAATACGTTCTGTGATGATCGTGCTACACAGTCCGCCGTAATCGGCGCGACGTCCCCAAGCCGGTCGGCCCGTTAGGCTATTGATCCACCTAGCGGTGAAGGGGGCACTCTCGGACGCTTTTTTGCAAATGGTCTTTGCTGGGATTCCCAGCATCTATGGGCAATTTCTGCCTCGAACCGGTAGCTCAGCGTACAAAACGGTAGCTACATATAGTTGCGTTTTCTATTCACAGCAACCAGTAATTCTCGCAGTCTCCGGCACAGAGCAGAAACCTGAGTGTTTTTAACCGCGTCCCGCATCTTGGGCAATACTTCGCCGACTTGCACACTTCGGCGGTTGTACTCAACTTCGACTGTGCTCAACAGTGCTCAACTTCAATGTCACGCATAATATACTGGCTGGCGCTCCAAGTCGTTTCTGGTGGATGAGGCACTCAGCTCGTCCCGCCACATCCCGGCGCTGCTGGCCTTTCCGGGACCGGTGCGGGTTCCGCGGGCTCGCATCTGGCGGGCTTGCCGAACCCCGTAGGCGCCAGCCTCGCCAACTCAGAACGGCCGGTCGTCTGCTTCTCGGGAGACGGGAGCGCGATGTACTCGATCCAGTTCCTCTGGACGGTCGCCAAGCACAAACTGCCCCACACTGTGGTTGCGTCGGAAGCCAGCGCACTAACTTCAGTAGAACTACGGGTCTCTCTCGATATCCTCCCTTCCACTGAAGCGGCGCCTAGATCTTTCGCTCGCCGAGCCACACAAACTCGCTGAGGAGAGCCAATAGTAGATCGTTGAGGGACTTGATAGCAGCCGTCGCTGACACGGCGGCGCTGCCATCTTTCATCGCTGGCCTGATCAGAAAGCTCGCCGCTGATAGGCAATCCCTATCAGCGGGCGGCAATTTCCGATTGGCGACAGATTGGCACCCCCTTCATTCTCACAGCAGTAAGGTTACCAGCTAGTCACAAAACTAGCCCACGAGGGTGACCAAAAAATGGATAGGGAGGATGCGCTGATGAGACCGACACATCAATTCGATGTGGTCGTCGCGCCGGCATGAGGACTCCAAAGGAATCGGAGCCGATGCCTGGCCCCGATCCTAAGACAACACCTCAAAAATTAGACTCTGGCCCTGAAAATGGAGGGCCCGAAAAAAGCGGCGACTAAATCAACAATATCGGCGCGAAGCGGCCGTTCACTAACCGCAACGCTCTCTATCGGTCTTGACAAACCCCTCACCCGCCGCATCGTCGCCGATGCTGCAGATCAGCATCTGTCGGACTCGGCGGTGCTAGACGGATGAGCGCTCGACAAAATATCGATCGTCTTCGGTCAGCATGCCCTCCATCACGGTCAAAAAACCCCTCACGGCAGCGAGGCCGGCTAGATTAAATGCTTTCGCGATGCGCCTATGTTGATGGCTAGACAGCCGGGCAACGAGGGTCTGCCCTTTTGAAGTAATGAATAGACATCGCTTCCGGCGGTCGGTGCTCGAGTATCGCTGTTGGATATAACCTTTCTCGTTCAATTGTCTCATTGGGGACTGTACTGCCTGCGGTGTCAGCCGAAGGGTGCTGACAAGATCCCCCACGCTTGTCCCGGGGTTGACTGCTACCAAGTACAATATCCTGTGATGAGTTCGATGAAACCCGAGAGATCTCAGCCCGGCATCGGCATCGGCGGCTAGGTTAAGGTGGGCAAATAGGAAAAATTCCAAGGCCCTTTGGATGTCGGAAGTATCGTATGTCGCGTTTTTTTTCTTCCGGCTCCTTGGCTCTATCATAAGTTTTCTCGTGTTGATCAAGCGAAGCTTGCCATGTGCGATTTCGGATTCCATCGTGCTTTCCTAATGCAACTGCGGCCATCGGCCTGAGTGGTCGCAGTATCCCGTACCGGGCGTTCTCGAAGTTGCCGCATCGTGCTTCTTCGGCGCAACGAGTGCGATGCGCCATGTGACCCCGGGTTGTTTCTGCCCAATCGCGGGGGCGCTTAACGCCTTCATAGCCGCGCTGGCTCCCAGACCCGTAATGACTTCGCCGACGCTTCGTCCGCTTTCTCCTCATTTTATATTTGGGGACCGAAAATACTACAAGTGATTTGCTATAATAGATCGGCATGAGTTATCATGCGTTTGCCCCAACAAAAGCAAACCAAAAAATAGTGGGTTAGGCGGGAGGACGACATGTTCTGGAATCGCATCACTTGTGTCGCAGTCTTGGCTGCATCGATCCTCATTCCCGGTTTGGCTCAAGCAGACTCGGCCACAAAGCCAATCAAAATCGGTGTTTTGAATGATCAGTCGGGGCCGTACGCCGACGTCACGGGACAAGGTTCGGTTGTTGCAGCGCAATTGGCCATAGACGAGTTTGGCGGCAAAGTCCTGGGACAACCCATCCAGCTCATTTTTGCTGATCACCAAAACAAACCAGACGTAGGAGTGGCGATCGCGGGTCGGTGGCTCGATAACGAAGGCGTCGACGCTATCGTCGATTTGCCGAATTCCGGCGTGATGCTGGCAGTCCAGGATCTTGTTAGGAACAAATCCGGTGTCGTTCTGGCCGCTGGCGGAGCGGCAGCAAAATTCAATCAAGCGGCGTGCACTCCTTACAGCTTCCAATGGGTCTACGACACGTACGCGCTCGCCAACGGTACGGCGACCGCGCTGACGAAGGCGGGCGGCAAGACATGGTACTTCGTCCAGGTCGACTATGCGTTCGGTCAGGCCATGGCCGCCGACATGAAGAGCTTCATCGAGGCGGCAGGCGGTAGCATCGTAGGGACCGTGAAGCATCCACTGAACACTGCGGATTTCAGCAGCTTCATCCTGCAGGGGCAGGCATCGAAGTCCGACGTACTACTGATGATCAACGCCGGCGCAGACACGGTCAATTCCCTCAAGCAAGCCGCCGATTTCCACATCGTGGAGGGCGGACAGAAGCTTGCTTCGTCTCTTTTCTACCTCACGGACGCGAAAGCACTCGGACTTGAGGCGGGGCAAGGGCTGACGATCACGGACGGATACTACTGGGCGCTGAACGATGCCACCCGCGCCTTCGGGGACAAATTCGCTGCGCGCCATCAGGGTCGCAAGCCCACATCGGTCCAGATCGGCGTCTATTCCGCGGTGCTGCACTATCTGAGGGCTGTTGCGGCGGCCGGCAGCCTTGATCGCACGGCTATCGCGGAAAAGATGCGCGAATCGCCGGTCAACGATGACTTCGTGAAAGACGGAAAGGTCCGAAAAGACGGCCTGATGCAGCACGATATCTATTTGCTGCAGCTCAAGAAGCCAGGCGAGGCGAAGGGAGACCCTTGGGACATGTTCAACGTGTTGCGCACGATCCCGGCGGATGTCGCGTTTCGCCCTCTCGAAAAAAGCGAATGCCCGTTGTTGAAGCAATAGGAGCGGAAGCGACGTGAGATTGATCGACTATTTCGACAGCAGTGCTGTTTTACATCCCTCGAGGATCGCTTTCGTCCAGCCGGACGGGTCTTCGCTGACATACGCGCAGGCGCAGCAACAATCCGGACGTATCTCAGCCGCCCTTGCGGGTTCCGGCATATCGCAAGACGGTAAAATCGCCGTCTACAGCCCGAACGACGCCCGGGCGTTCATCGCGATGCTCGGGATCTTCCGGTCCGGCCGCATCTGGGTTCCGCTGAACGCGCGGAATACGGTCGAAGACAATGCGGCATTCATGAACTACGCTGACGTCGAGTGCCTGTTCTACCACAGCAGCTTCGAAGTGGAGGCTCACCAACTTAGAGCGGTCGCGACTAATTTGAAATTGATCATTAGTCTGGATGATGCCGGAAAACTGGGGCGCCCCCTCTCCGAGTTCTGTGCAGATGCGACGTCGGCCGTTCCGGACATCCCGGATGATCCGCTTCGACCGTGCAATATTCTGGCGACCGGCGGGACCACCGGGCGCTCCAAGGGCGCTGTATGGACCAACCAGACCTGGGAGACGCTGATCGCAAACTTCTGGACATCGACGGACGCGACGGGCCCTTCTCCGGTCCATTTGTGCGTCGCCCCCATGACCCATGGTGCGGGAGTTTTGGCCCTGATGCTGATGCCCAGGGCTCCGACCAACGTGATCCTCAATAAGGCCGATCCGGCCGTGATCCTTGATGCAATTGAAACCCACAGCGTTACGCATCTCTATCTGCCGCCGACCGTTCTTTATGCCCTGCTCTCGAGCCCCGAATTGAAGACGAAGAAGCTTTCGTCGCTGCGGTTCTTCCTGATCTCCGCAGCACCGGTCGCACCCGAAAAGCTCCGCACGGCGGTGGCGGCGTTCGGTCCGGTGATGGCTCAGGCTTTCGGTCAGGCGGAGGCACCGTTCTTCCTGACGTTCCTATCGCCCGAGGACCACAAGCGCGGCATCGGCGACGGGTCCGATCTGCTGCGAAGCTGTGGCCGTCCGACCATGTTCAGCCGCGTCGAGATCATGGATGAAGGTGGAAAGCTTCTGCCACCGCGCTCCGTCGGCGAAATCGTGGCTCGCGGCAACTTGGTCATGAAGGAATACTACAAGGATCCCGAGGCCACTCGAGCGGTCTCCGGTTTCGGCTGGCATCACACCGGAGACATCGGATTCAAGGACGAGGATGGATACGTCTACATCGTTGACCGCAAGCGTGACATGATCATCTCGGGTGGATTCAATGTCTTCTCGACCGAGGTAGAGGCGCGATTGCTTGCGCATCAGTGCGTTCAGGACTGCGCGGTCATCGGTGTCCCCGACGAGAAATGGGGCGAGGCCGTAACCGCAGTCGTGGAGCTCAAGGTGGGCGCGACCGCCACGCCCGACGAACTGATTGCCTTCTGTCGTTCGACGCTTGGCGGCGTAAAGACGCCGAAAGCGATCGAGATATGGCCGACCTTACCGCGCAGCCCGGTTGGGAAGGTTCTCAAGCGAGCGATCCGAGATCGTTATTGGGAAGGCCGCTCGCGGGCAGTTTAGCATCGAACGAGGGAAATCATGAGCGACGTCTTCATCATCGGCTCGTTCTCGACCGAGTTCGGCAGATGGTTCGGTAAGGATCACCGCGCCCTAGCCCGGGAAGCCGTGCACGGCGTCCTCCGTGATGCGGGTCTGAGCGACGGATTGGCTGTAGGGCAGGCATATTTCGGGAATTGCTTATTGCACGTGTCAGGCCAGACCATGATCCGGGGGCAGGCTTGCTTGTCCGGTTTGATGGAAGACCGCACCCTGCCGGAAAGGCTTGCGATCGTGAACGTCGAGGGAGCGTGCGCAACCGGCTCGCTCGCACTCCATTTGGCATGGAAGGACGTGCTCTCCGGCCAGAACGACGTCGCCCTCGCGATCGGTGTTGAGAAGCTCTACGACCCGTCCACCCCCGGCCAGATGCTCAAGGAACTTGGCGGCGGTTTCAACCGGTTCGATCAAAAACGTTTTCTCGATGAATACCGTGAGCTCGCGGCCAGCGCGGGCGCCCAATGGGCGCCGTCAGCCGACCGGTCGATCGCTATGGACACCTATGGCGTCCAGGCGAGCTATCACATGCATCGCTACGGGACGACACGCGAACAGATCGCGATGGCCGCTGCTAAAAATCATGTGCATGGATCACTAAATCCGAAGGCTCAGTACCGCTTCCGGATGACGAAGGAGGAAGTCCTGGCCGACCGGTCGGTCAGCGGGCCCTTGACGCGGGCCATGTGCGCTCCGATCGGTGACGGAGCAGCCGCAGCCATTGTCTGTTCGGAAGAACGGCTTCGGAGCCTGCCCGAAGGAACGCAGGCCCGCGCGGTGAGGATCAGGGCAAGCGCGCTCTCTGGCGGTAAGCATCGGGCTCCTGACGAGCCTAGTCTTAGCCGACTGGCCGCTGACCGCGCATACGCAATGGCCGGGCTCGGTCCGAAGGATATCGATGTCGCCGAGGTGCATGATGCGACCTCGTTCTGCGAAATCTATCAGATGGAGATGCTGCGCCTCTGCCCCGAGGGCGAAGGCGGACGGCTTGTTGAATCCGGTGCGACGGCCCTCGGGGGCCGAATCCCCGTCAACACGTCCAGAGGACTTGTCTCGAAGGGGCATCCGGTAGCTGCGACTGGCCTGTCAATGGTGTCGGAAATCGTCACCCAGCTTCGAGGCGAGGCTGAGGGGCGCCAGGTCGAAGGCGCTGACATCGGCCTCATCGAGAACGGCGGCGGGGTGATCGGCTTGGAGGAAGCGGTTTGCGCGGTGACAGTTTTGGAAAGCCTCGCATCCCGCAACTAGACTAGATCGCTGCTCTGCGAAAGCCCTCCACAGCTCACCCAAGCGGTGGTTTTTTCCAAATCTACTCGCGTGGCAAGTCGGGCGACCATGCGATCTCACGCTATTTTCCGTGAACGGCCACTTGTGGCGCAAAGCGGTCGATCGGTCGGTCGATGTTCCATAACAATGGATGTGCGAAAACCGCGGTTTCTGCGACTATGCGAAGGTTTCATCAATAATTTAAAGCACGGAAGGATACTCTAATGAATGGCCCACCAGCGCCAATCTCTATTACAGGTAACGTCATTGGTCTCGACGCGAGTGGCATTGGACCGAACTCGGGCGAAATCACTCTCATTATCCAGACCGATGCCGGCCCAGTAGTTGAGGTATTTGCGGGAATTCTTGGTAGCTCCAATCCCAGTGCAAATGGCATCGAACAGGGTGTGTACGCATCCTATGTGACCGTTGCGCTGGCCGCCATGACGAGCGGCAGAAAGCTTTCGTGCAGTTACCTCCCGCTCGATAAATATCGGATCAATGGCATGAGCATCAGGCCCTAATCGACGAAAAGACGGCGAAGACCAGCGATTAGCGTCTGGCAATTGGGGTGACGATGCCGTCTTCCAGTCCCCGCCGAAGATGTTGATAACTCTTCCGCGTCAATTGACGCTTTAGGCTGCGCCGCTCAGTTTACAACTAAAAATTGCTTAGACCGAATATTGCGTATTTTGTTGCGCCGCAATGGCATTGATCTGTCTTGCGAAGGGGGTTTTATGTCCGGGAAACGCATTATCCTACTTTCGGATGGCACAGGCAACTCGGCCAGCAAGGTTTGGAAATTGAACGTCTGGCGCGTTTTTGAAAGCCTTGACCTCAGAGGCAGCGAGCAAGTCGCCTTCTATGACGACGGCGTCGGTAAGTCCTCTTTCAAGCCACTCGCTATTTTGGGCGGTGTGTTCGGATGGGGTCTGAAGCGAAACGTTTTGGACATCTATAAATTCCTCTGTCTGAATTACGAGAAAGGCGATCAAATTTTTGCCTTCGGCTTTAGCCGCGGGGCCTTCACGATTCGGGTGTTAATCGGTCTTGTCCTTAGCCAGAATCTCGTAACGGGCGCGACAGACGCGGAGGTTTATCGCAACGCAAAGATGGCGTATCGCGCCTATCGTCGCGAAAAGTTTCACACAATTTTGCAAATCGAATCTCTCTTCCGATTTGTGCGCGATGCCTTCCTTTTTCTTTTTGGTGCGCGTTACGATAAGGACAAGAATACCGAGGTCAAGGAAATCGAATTCCTCGGATTGTGGGACACCGTTGCAGCCTACGGCCTCCCTGTCGATGAAATGGCCAGAGGCGTTAGCCAATGGATTTGGCCGCTCGAACTTCCCAACCGGATGTTTGATACACGTATACTACGGGCGTGCCACGCATTGTCGCTCGACGACGAGCGGACGACCTTCCATCCGGTTTTATGGAATGAAAACGGCGTACCGCCAGGCGTCTTGACGCAAGTTTGGTTCGCTGGTGTCCATTCCAATGTCGGGGGTGGCTACGCTGCATCGTTCGCAGCGCTACGTTGAGGGCTAACTCGAGACCTTTGGAGGTCGCTGTTGCAATAGCGTGCGAAGCGGAAGCGGGGAGGACGTTTCCAATAAATTCTATTGGCTTACCACCATAATAGTGAGGCGCGCTGCAAGACCAGGGTGTTCAAGCGACTGAACGGCTCTTCGCAGCGCCGCCAGGTCTTCAGGATTTATGCTTGTCAAGTCAAATCCCCAACGACGTTGATCAATGCTTCTCTGCGACAATTGTGTTTATTAGCTCGGAGACAAGCAAGGCCATTTCTGGGAAATGCCCGGTTCGGTAGACGCCGATTCCAGCCGTCCGATACCTCCGAACATGGCCGACGCACCGACTATCGACACCCCCGGGGACAATGTTTCCTGGTCTTGTCGAACTGCACAATCATCCGAGCTGCCGAGGATTACGGTAAGGCGCCCAGCCTGTTACGGAGTTTCCACAGCCGCGACTGCGGCCTCGTTCCTCCGTAGGAAGGGCAGCGTGAATGGAGCGTCGTAATTGAGTGTGTAAGGCTCTCCGCTCGGTTGCCACCTCAATCCTACCAGACACGCGATTAGTTCGGTCTGGCGTTCTGCGAAATCGTGGCCCGAACCGGAAAAACGCAAGATCGCAATCGTCTCGCCCGAAGTCGTGACAAGTCGAACCCGGGGGTTCAGGGGCTTTGGCGCGTTTTCGCGGCTGTATTTCGCGGGCAAGAAGAACCGCATTTTCAGCGCGCCGTTTGTTTCCGAGGTTTGAACGGGAACTGTCATTGCCAGCCTTTCCTTGCCGCTCACTTCGACCGGCACGGTCATGGCGATTCTATCGTTTCCGGAAACTGATGCGCGGTTTGCGCCCGCGATATAGGCAAACAGCAGCTTGAAAGCTTCGCTACGGCCAGCCTCGCCGGGTACTGTAAGATCAACTTCGGCTGCGAGACGGGGCGCGTAATGGCGGATTTCGATGCGATCCCCGATGCGGTCAATCACGTCATACCGCGCCTCTTCATAAAGACGGATGCCAAACACGCCTATCAGGGATTCAACCGCGAGCGCGGCATAATAGGAGATCGATTGCCACACCTGGGTGTATTCCTTGTGGTGATCACGAGTCGGGCCGACTAACCGTCTCATTCATCGGATGCCATGGGCTGGAAGGTGTCCGGAAGTGAATCGACAAGTGACCTGAACGGCGATAGTTCCAGCGGTCACATCGATCCCGAGAGTTGTTTGATTAAACAACATTGACCAGTGTGTCAGTACCTGGGCGCGGCAAGCGAAGCTGGGCTCGGCACGAGCATCGTCAAGGCGCGAGTTTAAAGTTCAAAGATTTGATTGGGCCCCGGCATTTCGACACGAGTGCCGGTAAGATGTGCCGCGAACTGCATCATGATGTCCTCTTCGCCGTGAACAAGGAACGTACGTTTCGCGCTGGTTTGTTTTTGCCACGTCAGCAGCTCAGCTTCGTCGGCATGGGCGGAAAACCCATTGATAGTGTAGATGCGTGCCTTAACCGGGATGTTCTCGCCAAAGATAATCACTTGCTTGGCGCCGTCGATAATACGGCGCGCGAGAGTTCCGACGGCTGCATAGCCGACGAACACGATGCTCGAATCCTCGCGACCCAAATTGTGCTGCAGGTGGTGGCGCACGCGGCCGCCGGTGCACATGCC
>PLTD01000239.1:0-141 GCA_003165335.1 Rhodospirillales bacterium
GAAATCGAAAGGATCCGCGATGCCGCGCATTCACATCTCACTGCACGCCGGAAAGCCGGAGGCCTACCGGCAGGCGATCTTCGACGGCCTTTACCGCGCGATGCGCGAGACGCTCGGCGTGCCCGAAGACGACCAGTTCAT
>PLTD01000239.1:207-4040 GCA_003165335.1 Rhodospirillales bacterium
CCCCGGCATCCGGCCGCAGGACGTGTTCGTGAACGTTTATGACGCCCCGAAAGAGAATTGGTCCGTCGGCAACGGCCTTGCGCAATTCGCCTGAGGCGATGCGATGTTCATCAGGTGAGCGGANNAATGCGATCGATGAGCTGATCGAAGCGATCCAGAAGTATTTCAACCTGATGTATGACGGCGATCTCGCAAACTTCGCGGACGTGTTCAGCCCGACGGCGCAGCTTCACGGATACCGCGACGGCAAAATGGTGTGCTGGCCGGCGGCCGAATACCGGGAGGTCCTCAAGGCGCGCCAGTCTNNCATGACTACCTGACCTATCACAAAATCGATGGCCGCTGGCTCATCACGTCCAAGGGCTATCAGCTGATGCGGACGGTCTGATCTGGAGTGGCGCGCCACGGCCGATGTGGCGGCATGGATCGAGTGGCGATTTATTCTAGGGCGAGGGCCCAGTTGCGACCCCAAAGGGAGAGCGCTTAACTCTACCGTCGCCGCCACACTGTTGGTAGCCGTGTTGATTACCCAGACAGAGCCGGAACCAATAGCGGAATCCTGGTCCGCCACGTAGACGCTCCTGCCGTCCGGCGTCACTGCGATCTCCTCTCTGGGCTATGTAACCCCGTGACCGTTACCGCCACTGCGTTTGCGGGCCAAGCAGACATTTCGGTGAAACCCAAGGATGCTCTCCGGCTGCCAGTTTGATGTCCATGGGAAACCTCATTTTCTGATGCGTGTAGAAGGTCTTCAGGAACGTGTCCGGCCCCCTGAGCCATTCTTCTCATAGGCCGCTGCTGCCGCGGAACTTTGGAGCACATCACACGACCCGAAGCCTGATTCGTCTTTAAGGTTGCAATGTGATAACAAAGCAATCCCGGCCTTGATGGGGCGTTTGAAATTATCAGGAGGGCATATGATGCGATTTCTGCAATCCTTTATGGTATTTCTGTTGCTGTCTACTCTGGCCACCACGACCAGGCCGGCGTCGGCCGATGATTTTCTCGGCGGTCCAGGCGGGTCCGATTTCGCTCCCGTCAACTGTGCGCCCGACAAGGTGGTGATCGGGCTGGCCGGCCGAGCGGGCGCGGTCATCGACACCATGCAAGTGCTTTGCGGCCAGGCTAACGGCAACGACAATGACCAACCTATTCCCACGCCGTCCATTGGTCCGTCGAACGGCGGCAGCGCAGCGTCGGCGGTGTGTCCGCCTTTAACGGCCGCGATTGCGATTCAGGTCAACAAGAAGATGTGGCAGGGTCATTACGCGGTCAGCCAAATTAAGCTGACGTGCGTTTTTCCGGGTGACGGCTCCGTCCAAAGTTTCCCGGTGTTCGGGTACGACGACGGCATCGGCAGCATACCTGCGGGTAGTAAGCAATGCCCGGAACACCAGCTTATTGGCGGCATCAGCGGCCGTTACGGTACCTGGATTGACGCGGTGGGAACCAACTGCGTTCCCGTATCGGTGCTGCAAGACAGAGACCAGAAGTAATCGTCAAAGCAAGATGGCCACGTCGGTACGCCGTCGACGAGCTCGGCCATACCCAGACCTGGCTGGCAGAACGTCTGGGGCTCGCGCTCGCGTCCGTCCGAGGTTTTTGCGCGTCGGCGCGCGCTCACGGTCGAGGTGATTCACAAGATCGGGGAAGCGTGGAAGATTCCGGCGGACCCTCTGGTTCGTCGCTACCAGCCTCCGGCGATGGCGGAAGTACCCAATGAGCGGCCCTGTTTGCCGCGATCGGGATTCCTCTCCCATGGGCCCATTCCTTTTCTTGCGCAGGAATCTATCCGGACCGTCCGCAGCCGTTTGCCAAGGCCTCAGGCCNNTCCATGATCCATCCGCCCCTGGGCTGCGCCACGTGCGGGTAGGTCGAATTTTCAATCGGTTGCGCGGGCGTCCAGTCCTGGGCTGCGAGACTGGTGGCGGTCGAGAAATAGAGCGCGTCCTCGGTCGCCTCGCACTTGCCTGCGGACTCGCAACGGTAGGTCGTGCAGACGAATGTCATCATGTAGCGTTGCAGCGCGTCGTTGTAGGCGATCTGGGCGTTGCCCTCGCCATAGCTTGTACCGCAGGGAGGGCTCACGCCATCCTCCAGCCCGCCGCGGCCTTCCTGCGTCCATCCGCCATTGTGCCATTTGGTGAAGTGCAATTGGGCGGCCTGATGGTCGCCGAGCCTGGCGCGCGCCATGTGAATCCTGGCGTCGGCCTTGGCGCCGGGCGCTCCGGTGAACTGGTACGGCACGTAGATGTAGTATTCGCCCGATGCGTCCCGATCATCGACAAACGCGCTCGGCAAGGCATTGCCGAAGAACGCGTCGGCGGCCGTCCGCGGGGGCGTTCCAGGCAGCGTGAGGCCTGCGTAGCGGCCGTCGCCATATTCGAGCCAGTCCTGCTCGAATCCCTTTTGCGCGACCGGAGGAGGCCAGGTCCTGCCGCCATCGGCAGAGCGCGTGACCCCGATCGAGACCCAGCCCGCAGCCATGCCTTTCGGCGACGCCGGGCAGTGAATCTCTGCTTCGTAGATCATGATGAGGTTTCCGGGCGGCAGGGTCGGATCCTGCACCACCGAACCGGGGGCAGCGTACTGCTCATCGAAGTGGGTCACGCCCGGGTAGGCGCAGCTTCCGCCAGCCGCGTGAGCAGGCCAGAACACGGCACCGCCGTGCTGGTCATTCCCGAAACCCGGCGCGAAGACGAAGTGCCAGAAATCGGAACTCTGCAGCACGAAAGCGTCGCCATCGTGGGCGTTGCCGACCTGGTTGGACATCGCCACGAAGAAATAATGCAGGCCCGGCTGTCCGCCCGCCGGACGAGCAGAGGCGGCTCCGGCGGCCGGAACGATCGTCGTATGCTCGTCGGGAAGATATTGGATCGAGGCGGGGTAAATGAGCGCCTGGTCGCCGGAAACCGAAAAGACAATGTTCGGCTGCGATGACGAAGGTCCGGCCCCCAGGAGCAACAGGCCGAAAAGCGCGGAGCAGACAGCGCGTTGGAACCGCTTCAATAGGCCCTCCCGACTTGTTGCCTGCCGGATGACCGTCGCATGTGCCCCACAAACGCAACGGAGGCTTGCGGGTTGAGCGAGATTACCCCCAACGGGGACTAGGCGTCGAGAGGCAGTCTACGGACAAGAGCTGCCTGTCGACCCCTGATCAACGCGGCAGTGCACGTAACTACCGCGCTGTCATCACCATTCACCGAGATTGTTAGCGGACGCCGGAGTCAGCTTAGCGGCTGCCATCGAAAAACCGGCGGCATTTAGTGGCGATAGCGTGATCCGAAGTCGCGCGCCGCGGGCGACGAAGAAGGGCACTACCCCGTTCGCCGGGAATGCGCGCTATCGCCCGCGCGCGCACGTTGCCTCGAAGGGGCTGCAGCGTGCTCCGGCGTAGATTTGCGANNGCGTGCCGGGGTCGAATACCAGACTCTTGCGGTGAGGGCTACCCAAAGAAACGCCCGGAAAGGGGCCGTCCACGCTGCGTTCCCTGGCGACCAAGGCCGTGGATGCCCGGTTCAAGCCCGGGCATGACGTCTCAAGGCTCACCCGAACACCGCGTCCGGCAGCCACAGCGTCAGGATCGGCACATAGGTGATGATGCCGAGCACGATCAGCAGCAGGATCAAAAACGGCAGGATGCCGCGGATCACCTCGCCGATCGGTGCCGACGAGATGGTCGCGAGCACGAACAGGTTGAGCCCGACCGGCGGATGCACCAGGCCGATCTCCATGTTGTGGGTGAAGATGATCGAGAAATGCACGGGATCGACGCCGAGCGGTTTTAGCGCGGGCGCCAGGATCGGCAGCACCAGCAGCAGCGTCGCGGTGAC
>PLTD01000143.1 GCA_003165335.1 Rhodospirillales bacterium
AGGACCAAGACGGAGCAGCGCTGCACCATCACTGTGCCGGCGCAGTAGGGATGCATCCAGGCACCTTCGACGCGTAAGTCGTGAGTAATACAGGCTATCGAATAGAATCAAGCGAAAATAATCCATGGCCTTTAGCAATGATGGCGCGCATCGTCTTTTCTGCATCGGTCAACTGATCTCGGACAAGCTTTTCTTGATCTGGAGTATATGGTTTTTCGACCAATTTATCGGCATTAGGTATGCACGCCATAAATGTTTGTTCATCTTTGTCAAAAAGATTGCTTACTACCCATTTCGTTAGGTCGAACTCTTGTTTCCCGGCTGCACGTTCAAGGACTCCCGCGAGCTCCTGAGCGGTAAATTCTCGGGGGTTTCCTTTTTCGTCTTTGAGGGCTTGAGTTACCTGCATCTGACTAGCGATCGATAGGTCACCAAGCTTTTCCTGGATTAACCGCAAATTAGGAACTATCCGTGGCTGGCGATAATATTCCGGGCTTTCAGCAAGAGTTAGTTTGAAGCCTACTTCTCGGTCTTTATAAAAATCTACATAAGCTTCGGTTTTATAATAGTAGTATTCGCGCTGATCATAGGCAGATGACGGGTCAACGGCACCATTAATCCCAGCAGATGAATCATCTTCAAGTTCATTTGTGTATTTTTTGCAAATTTCCTCCTGCTTGAAAGCGTTATTGATTTCAATTTGTCCAACAATATAGTCAAAGGAATTAATGCGTATCGCGCCGGATCTTGTTGGGTACCAGATTGACCCTTTGTCGTCACAACCTCCCAATGTTAGGGCAAACACGGTCGCGAACAAAATTGCGCTTTTGTTTTTCAATTTTTATCTCCACTGATATATGTTATTTGCCGCGACTGGAGAAAAAATCCATCCAGCGCGACTGAACATCCTCTCGTTTGCAGGATTGGCATCGCGCAAAAACTGAGCCATCTAATAATATTACCACCGAACCGTTATCATCCTTAATAAAGAATTTTGAAGGGTCTATTTTGTAAATATCTACCTCTCTAATGCTCTCTACTGGCTCCTGCAGCGTGATTCCTTTCTGGTACATGGCATATATAGAGCTAGATTTGCTTTTTGACGCCCAAAATGAATCTGATGACCCTGAATTTGATCCGAATATAGAATAGTTGAGAAGAGCCGCTACAGGGTCATTCGAGTCTACGGTCTTGTTCTGGAACAAGACAAATAACGCATTCACGCGTTGCCTCTGCGCCTCACTTTCCTCATCGGCCACTTTCTGCGCTTCTATTCGTGCTCGCTCCGCGCTCTCCGCGGCTTGTCGGTTTGCCTGCTCGGCTGCTGCGCCGGCAATACGCGCTGCTTCTTGCTGCCTCTGCATTGTAATCTGTTGCTGACAAGCTTGGATAATTGGCGACAGACGATAGTCACCTGGTAAAACGCCCTGACTGATTAAGGTCTGCACGTTCGGGTTATTGTTGGCATTTATGCATTGAGTGATATATGGATCATATGTGTTCCAGGCATTTTGGGCGGCGGCAATTTGTGAGTTTCTGATCATTGAGCCCAAGACGCCGCCAAGTATATTTGCGCCGTTTTGATTGTAAGCTGAAGCTTGTTGGCAATAGAATGATATACATAGGCAAAAAATAAGAAGTTTTTTGTTCATAGCGCCCTCCCAAGACGAAAGCGGCATCGGTTTTTTGGCCGAGTTTACGTAGATGAACCTAAGCGGCAGTAGCCGCTAGTGCAACCAAAGCTTGGCGTATGGACGGCAGTTTGAGCGCTCCAGTTGCCTTCCCGATCTAGGAACCAGAAATCCAAACTCATTTTTGCCCTCCGATTTTCCTGCAAACGATAGTGGAATCGAGGGGTAGTACAAGCGCGAAGGATCAGAGCGAAGGGTCATCCTCGATCTAGATTGACCTCCAGTCCTCGGTCTTCGATCTAAATCACCACCCGCTCGACCTCGTCAAGGCTTACCTCGTCGTGCCGACGATCGTAGAGTTGTGTCGTCCGCGTGCTGGCATGGTTCGCCATCGTCGCAGCCTTTTCCAGCGTGCCGCCGTTCTTGAGATAGGCCGTGATNNCGCCGTTCTTGAGATAGGCGGTGATTCCCGTGGCCCGGAAACTATGATTGCCGATCTTGGTGTCGATGTCGGCCGCTGTACGCCGGCGCTCGATCATCGCCCAGGCGTTCGCCTGAGGTAACGGCGTGCGGGTGAGTTGGCCTGTACCGCGTCCGATCGTGCGGAATAGCGGCCCCTTCGGATCGTCGCGCAGACCGGCGCCGTCGATATAGGCCGTCAGGTATTCTTCGAGATTGTGGTGACAGGGCATTTCGTGGCGCTTGCCGCCTTTCTCATAGAGTCGCACCCATAGGCGTCGCCGCTGCACAAACACATCCTCGACCTTCATACCGACCGCCGCGCCGATCCGCGCGAAGCTGTAGACCATGAGGCCGATCAGCGCCCGATCGCGCAGGCCGGATTGCGTCGTGACATCGATGCTGTCGAGAAGCTGCCGCGCCTCGGTCGGATCGAGCACCGGCGTCTTGCCAGATTTCACGATATGGGAGGGGCCGCGCACGGAGCCGGCCGGATTCGACGCCATTACCTGACCCGTCACCAGCCAGTCGAACAGATGCCGGATCGCGGCGAGCTGCTGCTTGACGGTCGGCGCTGCCAATTCGCTACGCGTCTGCAATTCGATCCAGGTCGCGACATGGAGCGGCTGGACGGTCGCGATCGACGACACGCAGGCATCGGTGCACCAAGCCAGGAACTCTTTGACGGCGCGGCTATAGGCGCGGCGTGTGTTCGGGTTGCGGATTTGCGCCGCGAAGAATTCGAGGAAACGGATTTCGGCCTGGTCGCCGGCAGCCGTGACGAGCGCGGGCAGCGATGATGTGTCAATGCGGACGAGCTGGTTCATTATTGCCCCGATTCCGGGCGACCACCTTTTTCTAAGAGCGCTTCATATTTCCCCACGAGCTTTTGCAACTGAGTTGTACGTTCCTCCAGATTGCTAAGTAGGCGCTCGCTCTCTTTTGGGTTTAAGTTCCAAGCATCATGCAGTGCTGGCTTTTCCAGTGCTTTCTGCGCTCGGCTTATCCCGATCTGGGCTAAGTCAATTTTCGCGGCGAGATCACGCAAGCGGTTCAAATCGTCCGTCGGGTTCGACATGCTGCGGCTCCTTCGGGGGGTTATCAGCGCGCGATTCTAGCCCAGGTTCTATATCTGATAAAGGACATTATCAGATATAGACGGGCAGCCGGTAGCGACCGCTGCCGACGTGTCAGAACGGGATGCGGTAGGATGGCGCCTAGCGACGACCCCAGTGGATCGAAATCTTCAGCTTCCAGCGCGGCGTTTTAAATTTAACGCGGATGCGGTTGGGAGTGATCTTTACGATCAGACGAGGAAGCTGCCACTTGGCCGACCGGATCGCGATCCAGGTCAGCCAAACTTGCGGCAGCATAGCCGCCAGGTCACCGTGCCAATTTGTGATTGGTGCGGCTCCTGGGTGGGTTCAGGGCAACAAAAAAGCCCGCCGGATCGGCAGGCTTACGTACGTACGGGCGAGTCGCGTGCAAAACTCGCGATGTTGCATTAACCGATACAAATATCGATCCGCATAGTCAACCGCTTATAGGGCGGCCTGATCACGATTGGGATATGGCAAACAAAAAAAGCCCGCCGAATGGCAAGCTTACTTACAGTGAACCGATCTCAAATTCGCCGTGTCGGTGGTTTTCCAGAATGGAGCCTTATGTGATCAGAAAATCAAAAATCGATCGTCGGCGAACACAAGATGTAGAATCCGGGGGATCATGCTCAAGCAACTAATCTTCGCCGCCGCATCGCTCATCGCCGTTGAGGCGCAAGCTGTGTCCTCAGTCCCGAATGATTGTTGGTCTGGTGTCATGGCCGCCGACAACCCGGTTCACGGTCGGCTTGTCGCAACAGGCCCAGTCCCACAATGGCGCGTCGGCACGCCGATCGTCGTCTATTCAACCATTGAGGACGACGCGCAGATTAAAGCCCTCGCGGAGCAAGGCAAGACAGGTACTTTCGACACCGCACACCCCATCACTGTAATTCCTACATGGATTTCGGGGCCGGAGCCGGGCGACAAAGACAATCCCGATGAAGCAAAAAATATCGAGGTGACGCTTAAATATCGCACAACCCAAGGCGAGACCGGGACTATCGATCTGACTTACTGGACACCGTCTAGCGGAAAATACGAGTCGTTACGATCTGATCAACAGGAAACAATTCGCAATATTGATTGGATGTTGCACGATACGAGTTGCCGGGGCATTCCCTAGGATGGGTGGCAAGCAGTTGCTGACTCACTATTGTTTTTTTCTTGCTGAAACTCTCTGACGAGACCTTCTGCTTTGGAAATTTGCGCCGCCGACATGCGCATTTTTATGATCGCGCGGTCCTTTAGTGAAAGACTATGGCCATTGGCGGCGGCCAGGCTGTACCACTTGTAGGCTTCGACGAAATCCTGAGTGGCCTTCATGAAGCCGAACGCAGTGGAATTAAAAAAGCCCATGCCTTTAATCTTGAACCCCTTCGCGTGGAGACTCCCAAGATTGTGCTGAGCTAGCGCGTCGCCTTGTTCGGCGGCCTTGCGAAACCATTTTAGGGTCGTCTGATAATCTTGTTCGACACCCATTCCTTTCTGGTACATGACACCAAGATCACATTGAGCGGCGATATGTCCTTGTCCGGCAGCCTTTTGCAGCCATCTCGCTCCCTCCTCTCGATTCCGCTCTACACCATTGCCGTTATAGTACGCTCCGCCCAAGGTATACTGGGCCTGCATGCTGCCGCCCTCGGCTTCATCTTTAAGCTGCTTCAATGTGGGGGCGGAGAGTTTTTGCATCGGAATACACGTTTACCTTACGCGGGCTCCCTCAGCCAGCCTATCACCGGGCGGCACTCGCGAGCTATTCCCCCTTTTCGGGGAATACGCGCGGCGAATCTTCGCGACCACAGTCGGCCGCCGATTCTACAGGTGGCGGGTAATTTTCTTGAGACCTACAGGACTTTGTAGCACGCTTGGTGGGCGTCAGCCCTGATTCGGGGCGGGCGAGTCTTTGACGTAGGAGCCTGTCACTAACCCCAGAAACAGCAAACCCCGCTAGGAGCGGGGCTGCATAGGTCGGTCTGGAGAGCCAGAGAGTCGCCAAACTCAAAAGCTCGTAACCGGAATATCGGGAACACGGAACAACCCCGACATTTCACCAAGCCGCCGAATTTTGCAAGCCTTTTCTTGCGACGCTCGGACTTTGCCTTGTGCCAACTGCTCCACGGCGGGTTGCCCAGCAACCTTAAGGAGCCCCATGCATACATTTTCTCAGCATTTGCCATCCCTACCCGGCTTCGCCGGGCCGAAATCCTATGCAGCCTGGCCGGTGTGGAAAGGTAGTGTTCGGGAGGAGGTCATCTTTCAGCCGATCCCGAAAAAGCAGGCTGTCCAGCTCTGGCACAAAGCCCGCAAATTCGATCGGTCGACCAAGCTACAGGGCAAACATGGTGGCCGGATCGGCCATGCCGGCCTGCAGGTGCTACATGCGNNAAAGCCAACCTCGCCCGCAGCACCGTGGCCGAGGCGCTGAAGCGCCTGAAGCAGCTTGGCGTCATCAATTGGCTGCGCCGCTGCGTTCCGGTGTCGGACGGCGGCCGCTTTGAGCTGAAGCAGGAGACGAACGCCTATGCCGTCCTGCCGGCGTCGCAATGGTCGGGGTTCAGGGACGAGCCGCCCCTTGCCCTGCCCTCTGCCGGCACCTGGGGCGAGCATCCGCCCATGCCGGACGTGTTCACCCAGGCTGCGATGGCGCAGCGTGACGGCGATGGCCTGGCCGGCATGGTGGCGCGCCTTGAGGACGATCCGACGGACGCGCTGGCGGCGGCGATCGCGCGGATCGGTCGGCACATCATGGGGGCCAATTCATGATGTTTTACTGAAGTCCGGCTGCCGGATTGAAACCCTCCCCAGAGTCATTCTTTAAGGAACCAATGCACTAAACGCCCAGCACCAGGTCAGAATAAATGGAGCGCCCTAGCCGGGCGCGTTCCGCCGCGCGCATTCAGCGCGGCGGTCAGTGAAGGCTTGACCGATCGCCGCTCGAATTGCGTCTTCCGTGCTAACGGAGAGACCGGAATTGCTCATCGAGGGAGCAATTTGCGAATTTCGTGCCAAGAGACTGGCCAAGCACGCCTGGATAGACCGGAAGACGGTTTTAAGATTTTGAGGCGCCGGAGATCGCCCGACCACATCAAGGACGCTATGCGCCGCCCAGCTGGAAGCTGTCGGGACGAAGGGCGTCCCTGCCCCGCTGGCGCGGATCGCCACGCCTGCGGCGCGTCGAACAAAGGACAAAATTTAAGTGGGGCCGGCTTCTAGCGCACGCTGTACGCCCTCCGGATCGCGGGCTATCACTTTGAGATAGGCTCGCGTCGGCTGATCCGGTTCCGCACGTCCCTGCTCCCAATCGCGCAGCGTCCCGAGTGGAATGTGGTACCGCGCGGCAAAAGCTTCTTGGGTTAATCCGAGTGCACGGCGCAGCGTCTTGGCGCGGGATACGCGCCGTACCGTGCGCAGCTCGTCGGGTGACATTGGCCGCGCGTCTGGGTCGGCCATTGCGGCGGCATGGATTTCCTCTTCGGTCATAGGACGCATAGGCGTCAGCGGAAACGGCCGCTCGGTGCCGTTGTCCAGGACCTCGACAACCGTGCCGTCAGATCGAGTTTTCGCGGTAGTAGTCGTCTTGCTCATGTTTTTCCGCCCTTCGGGCCGATATTAGCCAAATCTTGTCGCCGCGTTCGGTATAGGTAACGTGCAAAAGCGTGCCGTCGCACATACCGAGGAAATTGATCCGCTCCTCACCATAGTCTGCACGTTCATCAATCCATTCCACAAGGAACGGGTCACGGAACGCCTTGGCCGCCTGCGGAAAGCTGACGCCGTGGTCCCGCCAATTGCGGGCGGCCTTCTCATCGTTCCAGCCGAATACGAGATCGTTGCTCATAGATATACTGGTTTCCAGTACTTTATCAAGAATTTGCCGCTTTGGTGTTCTGGCGATTCGGCGGTGAAGTCAAGCTTTGAAGGATTGATTTACGTTGACAAGTGTACGGTAAAACCGTACGTTTATTGCATGATAGTTCGGAGCGTCAGTCACAGAGGGTTGTTGCGGTTTATTGAAGATGACGACCCGCGCGAGCTTCGCTCCGACCTTGTGAAGCGCCTGCGCAACATTCTTGCGGCCCTGATTTCCGCTGCTGGAATGGAGCAGGTCAACGGGCCGCCTGGCTGGCGTGTTCACCAGCTCAGAGGCGACCGTGAGGGCACATGGAGCATATCGGTAAGCGGAAACTGGCGGCTGACCTTCGATCTTGAGAAGGGAGAAATCTGCAACCTAAATTTGGAGGATCACCACTGATGAGCGAGAAACCCAGTAAGATCGGCATAACCCCGCCGCACCTAGGCGCGTTTATCCGGGATGAGATTTTGGATGAGCTGCACCTGAACGTGAGCGAGGCGGCTGAGGCGCTAGGCGTGCGCCGCGCGACCCTGTCCGATCTTGTGAATGGCAACGCGGCCCTGTCGGCGGAAATGGCGCTGCGCATCGAAAAGGCCTTTGGCGTCGATATGGAAATGCTGCTGCGAATGCAGGCATGGCATGACGCCCACGCCATGCGGGAGCGAGGCGGTGAGATCAACGTACAGCGTTATCAGCCCCCGGCCCCCGCGCCGGCGGGTTGACGCCCCTGCCCGGTAATGACGGGAACCCAGGATCGTGATAGGCTGATCTTGGTGGGTGTCTTGAGCGGGAACGCGTGAAAACGTCAGTACTAAGGGCCGATTTCAGGGACGTTAGCTGGGTGTCCACAGCCCCAACCCCAGCACCATCGCCAATTTAGCTTGTTCGAAAATAAAACCACCTAATTGCTGGCAATGAGGCAATACGGGTTGCTGGCAACATGGAAGATTGATAGTTGCTAGCAATACGGCAGGTTAGGCCGGTGCTGGCGTCGAAAACTGTTTGACGGTGACAGGCGTAGAGCGGTGACGTGCTTGCCAAAGATCATACGGGTAGGCTGCCTTGAGTGCCTTCGTTCTTAATTGCCCTGAAAGAAGATGCCCCGCAGCGAGATTGAATTGGCCCTAACACGGGCGAAGGAGGTTCGATGAGTGGATCAACGCTTGATGAGTTGCATAAGGGCTGGCTGGAACGGCCTGGCTATAAGGCCGCCTATGATGCACTCGAAGAGGAATTTGCGATTGCATCTGCCTTGATCGAGGCCCGCCCCCGCGCGGTAGAAGACAATGAATCCTGTCTGTTCCGAACTCATGAGCCGAAATGAACATGCCTGAATTAAACGCGCAGGACGAAATACTGCGCCTGTGGGCCGAGGGGTTAACCAGTGGCCCTGGCCGCTTCGCTGATATCGAAGCTATTAAGCGTGAAGCACGCCGTCGGTTCGAAGCCGAATTTGGCCCCTGCCCGGGTAAGAGACAATGACCAATCCTATCTGTCCCGAAACAGGAGCGCCGATGCACCGCGACACGCGGCCGATGACGCTCACTTACAAGGGGAATAGCGCCACCTTCGATATGCCGGGGTGGTATTCGGATTCTTCGGACGATGGCATTCACACCGGGGAGGATATGAAAACATCCGATCGGATGTTGAGCCTCCTTAAGGCCCGCACAGCGGGCCGAAGCCATAAGGGGCCGTAGCGCAATTCATCTGAATGTGCCGACGCGGTGTTTGGCTTGCCAGAGATCATGCTGCAACTGCATCCGCAGCCAGGTGTCGGCTGTCGACCACCCGGCTTTTTCGAGGCGGATCGCCATTTTGGGCGAAATACCAGCATGCCCGTTCAGGATCGAGGATAGGGTTTTCCGCGCCACGCCCAACCCTTCGGCGGCGGCAGTGACTGTGAGGCCGAGCGGTTCTAAGCAGCCGTCTCGGATAACTTTCCCCGGATGCAGTGGATCGTACATCTCCATAATCGTTTCTCCTTTCGGCATCTCGACCGATAAATTAGGCAATATGGCAATTTGTATTGCCTAATTGCCAGCAACGGATTCATCCTGGAGCGAGTTGATCGAGTAGCGGCCGTGTGACCCGCTCGACCCGGATCGTTCCCTCGTGCTGGCGGGCTTGCGCCAGATCGTAATCGAGCTGCATGCCAAGCCAGACCTCGGGGTTGCTGCCGAATGCCTTTGATAGCCGGATAGCCATCTCCGGCGAAATGCCGCTCTTGCCGTTCACGAGGTTGTTGAGGGTTTGGCGTGTAACACCAAGCACCTTCGCACCTTCCGTGACGTTGAGGCCAAGCGGCTCCAGGCAATCGAGCCGCACCGACAGGCCAGGATGCGGCGGGTTTTTCATGGGCATAGCTTCTTCTCCTTTGCTAGTGATAATCGACCAAATCAACATGGGTCACGTCGGCCGCCTCGAAGCGGAAAATTATCCGCCAGTTGGCGCGTATCGTGACACTCCAGAATCCGGCGAGATCGCCTCTAAGCAGATGCAGTCTCAGACCTGGCAAATCCATGTCCTCGGATTTTGCCGCCCGATCGAGGCGCGCGAGGATCACGCTGATTTTCTGGATGTGCTCAGGGTTTAGCTCGCGCCGATCGTCGTCCTCATAGAAGCGTTTGAGTCCTCGATGCCGAATATGCTTTATCATGCCCCCTCAACGTATAGTGACAATTGTCACTTATCAAGCACCGCGCTTGCAAAGCGGGTCCCCTATGATATATTGCCAGCAATTCAGGAATAAGGCAAGTAGAATTGCCGTATTGCCAAAGTGCCAGCAATTAGGATTACCATGAAAATTGTCGCCATTTTGAGTCAGAAGGGGGGAAGTGGAAAAACCACTCTCACCCTGAATCTGGCCGTTGCCGCAGGGAAAGCCGGAAAGTCGGTCGCCGTGATCGACCTCGACCCGCAAGCCAGCTCCGCCGGATGGAAAGACAGCCGCCCAGGGGATAGTCCCTATGTTCTGCCCCTTCCCCATGCGAGACTGCCCCAGGCGCTCCAGGCGGCTAAGGAAGGCGGCGCAGACCTCATGTTTATCGATACTGCCCCCCACACCGAAACCCCTGCCCTGGCCGCTGCGAAAGCAGCGGATTTGATCCTCATCCCGACCCGTCCCGGCATCCTCGATATTCGCGCGATCGGCACGAGTGCCGAATTGGCGAAGCTCGCGGGTAAACCGGCCTATGTCGTGCTCAACGCTATGCCGGTTCGAGCCCCGCAGATCATGGCTGATGCGACGGCTGCTGTAGGGGTACACGGGCTTCCAGTGGCACCGGTTGTGATCCAACAGCGCGCCGCTTATTCCCACGCGCTGACAGCCGGCAAGACCGCCCAGGAATTTGAACCCGAGGGGAAGGCCGCCGAGGAAACCGTACAGCTCTATAACTGGCTTTGCTCTGTTTTGCCGAAAACCTGAATTGCTGGTGTGCCGTATTGCCAGCAAGTAGGCAATGTGGCATGCTGGCAAAATGGCAATCCGGAGAACCAGCAATGACGAAACGCCCGAGCCTTGCCGACAGCATGCGGAAGCTGGAGCCACCGGCACCAGCTCCGGCCACTACCACCCTGCCGCGTGAAGCGGCGGAGCCCAGGGGCTACTATGCGGCGACGCGCGCCGGCCGGAAGAAGGTGACGGCCGCCCTTGAGCCGGAAGCACACAAGCAGCTCAAAATTCTGGCGACTGAGCAGGGCAAGACGGTTGAGGATTTGTTGCGCGAGGGCATAAGCGATCTTTTCCGAAAGCATGGCAAACCGCCGATCGCCTGATAACGCCACCGGGACAGGGTAGCCCTGAAACGTAAAAGGGGCCGACACGTTACGGGCAGGACGGTGACGATTTCGCGGCCATCATTGGCCGTCGTCACCAAGATCACGGCGCAGGGGCGATCCTTGACACCTTCTTCTTGTCCGCGCCGGTGTTCGGCGCGCCAAAGATAGCTGTAGCGGATAACCAGACCTTGGACGGGTTTTGGGAATGGCACACGTTACCGTTTCAGCTCATGGTTGAAAGCGGCAGCCTCGGCCGGCGGCCGTGATGCTTTGAGGGCGGCCAGATCGTCCTCGGTGAAATCGTCGAGCCCGAGAACTTCGCGGTCACGGCGTTTTAGCCGCGCGTATTCCTCGGTCGAAATAAGCACGGTCCTTTCGCGCCCGTTGCGTGTTACGGCAACGGGTTGCGTCAGCGCCAGGTCTTGATAGCGGCCGATATTGCGCTGGAATTCGGCGGCAGAAACTTTGAGCGCGTCCATATGGTCACCTCATGAAACTTATGCACTATACATGAAATCCATAGAAATGTCGGTTTAGGCTTGAAACAGCAGAGGGGGATCAGCTTGTTTTGTAGTCCCATTGCGACTACAGTATGCGTCCACAGATCAATTTCGAGGAGGGCTACCGTGAGCACAGCC
>PLTD01000050.1 GCA_003165335.1 Rhodospirillales bacterium
TCTAGGCCAGATCCATGGTCCGGGCTCGGATCGCCTCGGGCGTCTCGCGCTCATAGCGGTCGATGTCGGGTCGGCTTCCTGGTGGAGGTTTTTGACCGCCCTGCGGATCAGACATTTCTTCTCGAGCAAATCGGGGTCTTTCTGCTTCGCGCCGCGCGGGTCGGGGCATCCTCGTTCAGCCGTTCCTCCAGGGCGACGATCCGGCGGAGGGATCGGCTGCCCTGGGCCGAAATAGCCCTGGACCTGGCTGGGACGGCCAGGTCTGCAGCAGTGACCTGCGGGTATGTTTCTGTGTTCTCGTTTATGAACGAAACAAGAATCTAACAGAATCCAAAATTCAAGGGTCGTTCACATAAATTCTTAAAGCGGAAAGCGCAGGGCTCTCCGCAGATCGCTCCTGCAATTTCCAAGCGCACACACCAGCGCGGAAATAGCGCCAAATTCGGCCCGAAAATATGACTTCGGCAGAAATCCACTTGCAGAATCGCGCATTGCGTTTATATCTGCGGCATCCATCGACATAGGCGGCTTGTGCTGCTGACTGGAACTCTCCAGTCGGATGCGCGGAGCTTTTATGCATGGCTAGGCCTTAAGAGTGCGAATTTGAGCGAAAAGATCGAAACACTGATCGCACCGATTGCGGATGGGCTCGGCTATGAGCTTGTACGGGTGCAGATGCAGGGCGGCACACGGCGCGCCACGCTTCAGATCATGGCAGAGCGGCGGGATCGCACGGCCATGCTCGTGGAGGATTGTGCCCGGCTGTCGAGGGCGATTTCGCAGATGCTCGACGAGACGGACCCGATCGATGGCGAATATCTGCTCGAGGTCAGTTCCCCCGGCATCGACAGGCCGCTGATGAAGCCTGCGGATTACGCGCGTTTCCTCGGCCATGATGTCAAGCTGGAGATGACTGCGCCGGTCGAAGGTCGCAAGCGCTTTCAAGGCGCGATTAAAACCATCGAAGGCGATATTCTGATTCTGGATTGCGAAGGGGCTTCGGTTTCGCTGCCCTTAGGCGCGATCAAGACTGCGAAACTGGTGTTGACCGATCGGCTGATCGCCGCGGTCGAAGACGAGAATGCCGCCGCGGCGGCTGTTGCGAGCGAGGCTGAGATGCCTCCCATTCATGCTTAGGGGTCTCGAATGATCGAGCTGTTGCAAGTCGCCGACCAGGTCGCGCGCGAAAAGAATATCGACCGCGAAGAGGTGGTCGAGGCGATGGAACAAGCCATCCAGAAGGCGGGCCGATCCAAATATGGGCACGAGCACAACATCCGCGCGACCATCGACCGGCGCACCGGCGAAATCTCGCTGAAGCGGCTGCGTGAGGTTGCCGAGGTAATCGAGAACGAGGTCACTCAGCTTTCGCTCGAAGATGCGCGCCGGGAAAAGCCCGATGCCGTCTTGGGCGATTTCCTGATCGAAGACCTGCCACCGATCGATTTTGGTCGCATTCCCGCCCAGATGGCCAAGCAGGTCATCGTGCAGCGCGTGCGCGACGCCGAACGTCAGCGCCAGTTTCGGGAATACAAGGACCGTGTGGGCGAGATTGCGAACGGTATCGTCAAGCGCGTCGAATACGGCAATGTCACCGTCGAGTTGGGCCGAGCCGAGGCGATTCTGCGTCGCGACGAAACCCTGCCGCGCGAGCATTTCAAGAACGGCGACCGGGTCCGCGCCTATATCTATGACGTCCGAGAAGAACCGCGGGGACCGCAGATTTTCCTCTCGCGCACACATCCGCAGTTCATGGCAAAACTGTTCATGCAGGAAGTGCCTGAGATTTACGACGGTATCATCACCATCAAATCCGTCGCCCGCGACCCGGGCAGCCGCGCCAAGATCGGCGTCGTCAGCAAGGACAGCTCGATCGACCCGGTCGGCGCCTGCGTCGGTATGCGCGGCAGCCGCGTTCAGGCGGTTGTGGGCGAACTGCAGGGCGAAAAGATCGATATCATTCCCTGGAGCAACGAAGCTGCGACCTTCGTCGTCAATGCGCTGGCGCCTGCAGAAGTCACCAAGGTCGTGCTCGACGACATCAGCCACCGGATCGAGGTCGTCGTTCCCGACGACCAGTTGAGCCAGGCAATCGGCCGCCGCGGGCAGAATGTTCGGCTGGCTTCCATGCTGACCGGCTGGGATATCGACATCCTGACAGAGGCCGAAGAATCCGAACGCCGTACCGAAGAAACGAAAACGCGCTCGGCTTTGTTCATCGAGGCCCTGGATGTTGACGATGTGATCGCCCATCTGTTGGTAGCGGAAGGTTTTGCTTCCGTGGAAGAAATTGCCTTTACCGAAATCGAAGAATTGGCCCAGATCGAAGGGTTTGACGAGGACGTGGCGGCAGAGCTGCGCGATCGCGCTCAGGCCTATCTCGACCAGCGCGATGCGGAACTATCGGAGCGGCGCGTAACGCTGGGCGTGACCGATGAGGTCGCCGCCGTCGAGGGGCTCACCCCGTCGATGCTGGTTGCGCTGGGCGAAAAGGAAGTGAAGACATTGGACGATCTGGGTGATCTGGCGACGGATGAACTGGTTGAAATCGTCGGCGCCGATGCGATGACCTCGGCCGATGCGGAACGCATCATCATGGCTGCACGGGCACATTGGTTTGAAGACGAAGCCGAACCGGTAGCGGAATAAGGGAGCGCTTAGGCTAAGAGCAGTGCAGGACGAAGTGAGCGAGATCGACGCGGCGGCGGTGGCCGGCGATGATGACGAATCCGGTCCGCTTCGACGCTGTATCGCTACTGGTGAGAGTCTCGACCCGGCGGTGATGATTCGCTTTGTGGTCGGGCCCGAGAGTCGACTTGTTCCCGATGTCGCAGGTAAATTGCCGGGACGCGGGATTTGGGTCAGCGCCAAGCGCGATGCGCTGAACCATGCGGTATCCAAACGGCTTTTTGCGCGGGCCGCGCGGGAACCGGTTGTGATAGATACTGACCTTCCTGCCTTGGTCGAACGACTGACCGAGCGGCAGTGTCTGGATATGATCGGGCTGGCAAGGCGGGCTGGCCTCGCTGTGGCCGGGTTCGACAAGGTCGAGGCGCTGCTGCGCAAGGGCCCTGTCGGCGTTATGGTTGAAGCCAGCGACGGGGCCGCGGACGGCCGGGAAAAACTGTTGCGGCTGGCGCAGGGCGCGCCGGTCGTATCATTGTTTCCGGCCGCAGCTCTCGCCGCGGCGATGGGGCGTGAGGGTATTGTTGTTCATGCTGCGATCGCGCGTGGAAAACTCGCGAAGCGCTTTGTTGACGCATCTGATCGGCTCGCGGCTTTGCGCGGGTTGGCGTAGAATATAGCCGGGACAGATCGCCATGTGAGGCGAATTGGCTTTGGCCCGGACTTGAAAGTGGGTATTTGACGGTTATGAGCGAGAATAAAGAGCAAGAGCCGAAGAAAGTCTTGAGCCTGTCCGGGCGCCCCAAGCTTGAGTTGAAGCGCAGCCCCGACCCAACGTCGCAGGTCCGCCAGAGCTTCTCTCATGGGCGCTCCAAAGCCGTGACTGTCGAGGTCAAGACCCAGCGCGTTTCCAGGGCGCCGCTGACCCTGAACCCGGTCGAACTGCCGGAGCAGCAGGAGCCCGAACAGGTCGCGCGTCGTCCTGAGGGCGCGGCACCCGTGCGGACCGGCGTTCCTCCGCGGCAGTTGACTGCCGAGGAACGAGAGGTCCGTATCCGGGCCCTCAAGTCGGCGGCCCATGCCGAAGATCGCCGCCCTCATGAGGCGGAGCATTTAGACACCGAAATTGTCCGGGAGCCCGAAGCTCCCGCTCCCGAAGTCCCGGAGACCCCGGCAGTCGAAGTCCGTGCCTCTCTCGACCCGGAAGCGCGCCGTCAGCGCGAACTGGAAGAGCTGCGCCGCATAACGGAGCAGGAGAAGAAGGTCGCCGATGAGGCAGAGCGCGCTCGCACAGAAGCTGAAGGCAAAAAGCGCACCGAAACCGAGGTCGAAAAGGCCAAGGAGCAGGAACGCCAGCGTATCGCCGATCGCGCCGGGGAATCCGCCGCGGCGAAGGTCGCCGCCCTGTCGGCTGGAAAGACGACCGAGGAAGAAGAGGAAGAAGAGCGCAAGGCCCGCGCAAAGCGCGGTTCGCGTGCGCTGCCGGCCAAGACTCCGCCGCCGCCGCGTAGCCGTGACAATGCCCGCCGCTCGGGAAAGCTGACCATCTCGCAGGCACTGACGAACGAAGGCGAGAGCATGCGGATGCGCAGCCTGGCCGCGATGCGCCGCGCCCGGGAAAAGGAGCGTCACCGCCAGTCGGGCGAAGACGAGCAGACGAAAGTCGTGCGCGACGTCGTCGTGCCCGAGACCATTACCGTGCAGGAACTGGCACAGCGCATGGCCGAACGCAGCGGCGATGTGATCAAGGCCTTGATGCGCATGGGCGTGATGGCGACGATTACCCAATCGATCGATGCAGATACCGCCGAACTGATCGTTTCGGAATTCGGGCACCGCATGCGCCGCGTTTCGGAATCCGACGTTGAACTCGGGATCGAAGGCGAAATCGACCTGGCCGAGGATACCGTGCCGCGTCCGCCAGTCGTCACCGTTATGGGCCACGTCGACCACGGCAAGACATCGCTGCTCGATGCCATGCGTCAAACCGATGTTGTCTCCGGCGAGGCCGGCGGCATCACGCAGCATATCGGCGCCTATCAGGTCACGATGGACGGCGGTCAGAAGATCACCTTCATCGATACGCCCGGTCACGCCGCCTTTACCGAAATGCGGTCGCGCGGCGCTCATGTCACGGATATCGTGATCCTGGTCGTCGCGGCGAATGACGGGATCATGCCGCAGACGGTCGAAGCCATTGCGCACGCCAAAGCGGCCAAGGTGCCGATCATTGTCGCGATCAACAAGATCGATCTGCCCGACGCCAATGTCGCCAAAGTCCGTCAGGAACTGCTGCAGCACGAGTTGGTCGTCGAAGAACTCGGCGGCGATGTTCTGGCTGTGGAAGTGTCCGCCAAGACCAAGAAGAATCTCGACAAGCTGGAAGAGGCCATCCTGCTCCAAGCCGAAGTGCTCGAACTGCGCGCCAACCCTGATCGCAGCGCCGTCGGCGCGGTGATCGAGGCCAAGCTGGATCGCGGTCGCGGCGCCGTTGCGACCGTTCTGGTCCAGCGCGGGACGTTGAAAGTCGGCGACGTCTTCGTCACCGGCAGCGAAATCGGCCGCGTGCGCGCACTGGTCAACGACCGCGGGCAAAATATCGACAGCGCCGGACCGTCCATGCCGGTCGAGGTTCTAGGCCTGAACGGCACGCCGTCGGCAGGCGACGATTTCATCGTCGTCGACAACGAAGCCAAGGCGCGCGAGATCGCCGAATTCCGCGGCCGCAAAAAGCGTACCGCAGCCGCCGCGATCGGTGCCCGCGGCACGGTCGAACAGATGTTCAGCCAGATCCAGGCAGGCGAGCGCAAAGAACTGCCCATCGTAATCAAGGGCGACGTCCATGGCTCTGTCGAAGCGATCGTCAGCAGCCTGTCGAAACTCGGGTCCGAACAGACGGAAGTCGGCTTGCGCGTACTCCATTCCGGCGTCGGCGCGATCAATGAGTCCGACGTGACATTGGCCAAGGCATCCGGCGGGTTCGTGACCGGCTTCAATGTCCGCGCAAATGCGCAGGCACGCGAACTGGCAAAGCGCGACGGAGTCGAGATTCGCTACTACTCGATCATCTACAACATCCTGGATGACGTGAAGGCTATGCTCTCGGGCATGCTGTCGCCGACGGTGCGCGAGAATTTCCTGGGCAATGCCGAAATTCGGCAGGTCTTCGTCGTCACCAAGGCCGGCAAGGTTGCCGGCTGTATGGTAACCGAGGGCGTGGTCCGCCGCGGCGCCAAGGTTCGCCTGCTGCGCGACAATGTCGTCATCCACGAAGGCACATTGAAGACTCTGCGCCGCTTCAAGGAAGAAGTCCGCGAGGTTCGCGAGGGCTTCGAATGCGGTATGGCGTTCGAGAATTACGACAATATCGAAGTCGGCGATGTGATCGAAGCCTTCGATGTCGAGGAAGTCGCGCGCTCGATCGTTTGATCCGCGGCGAACGCTTGAGGAATTGAGAAGTGTCTGCTCGACGTCGTGAAGGCGGGCGTGGAGGCGCCGTTGGCCCAAGCCAGCGGCAGCTTCGCGTCGGCGAAGAATTGCGCCACGCGCTGGTGAATATCCTGCGCGAAGGACACGCACGCGACCCCGATCTTCAGGATGCGAACGTCACGGTGACTGAGGTCAGGGTCAGCCCCGACCTGTCCAACGCGACAGCTTTCGTCATGCCCTTCGCCGGTCAGAATATGGCGGCGACCGTCGCCGCATTGAACCGCGCCTCGGTCTATTTCCGCACGCAACTGGCCCGGGCGGTTCAACTGCGCCATGCGCCGCGCGTGACCTTCGCTCTGGACACTTCCTTCAGCTATGCCGAGCGCATCGAGGGCCTGCTGCGCGATCCCGAGGTTCAGCGCGATCTGGTACCAGAGGCCGGAGTCACTGATTCTGAGGACGGCGAGCCGGACTGATGAGGCGCCGCAAAGGCCTGCCCATCCATGGCTGGATCAATCTGGACAAACCGGTAGGCCCGACTTCGACCCAGGCGATCGGTCGGGTGCGGCGCATCACCGGCGCAGGCCGCGTCGGCCATGCCGGCACTCTGGACCCGCTTGCCTCCGGCGTCCTGCCCATCGCGCTGGGCGAGGCGACGAAGACAGTCCCCTATATTCAGGATGCCCGCAAAATCTACCGCTTTACCGTGCGGTGGGGGTTGGGGACCGCAACCGACGACCGTGAAGGCGATATCGTCGCGACAAGCGCTGAGAGGCCGGCCCGGTCGGACATCGAATCGATCCTGCCCCGCTTCACCGGGCTCATTTCCCAGGCGCCCCCGGCCTTTTCTGCGATCAAGATCGCCGGTGAACGGGCCTATGATCTGGCCCGCGCCGGCGCCCCGGCCGAGATGGTGAAACGGCCGATCGACATCCATCGCCTGGAACTGGTGGCGGCCGATGATCCCGACCGGTCGGTGTTTGAAGTCGAGACCGGCAAGGGCGCCTATGTGCGTTCACTGGCCCGCGACATGGGTCTGGCGCTGGGAACTTTCGGTCATGTAAGCGACCTGCGCAGGCTCGCAGTGGGACGATTGCGTGTGGAATCGGCCTTCCCTCTGGACTTTGACGCGCTTCCGAGCGATATAGCGGGCTTGACCGAGCATGTTTTGCCGATCGAGACCGTGCTGGACGACATCCCGGCACTGGCCCTGACGGCGGACGAGGCGCAACGGTTGAGATGTGGACAGACTGTCGGTCTCTTCACGCACCATCACCGCGACTGGTTGGCTGAGTTGATAGCCGAAGGGCGTGACCGCGGCATTGTCCTTGCCTTATGGCAGGGCAAAGCCGTTGCGATGGTTCGTATCGACAGCGCGGAAGCACAGCCGGTGCGCGTTTTTAACTACGAGCCATAAAAGGAGTCACGATGTCGATTACAAACGAACGCAAGGCCATACTCGTCACCGAGTACGGCAAGGCGGCGGCCGATACTGGGTCGCCCGAAGTCCAGATAGCGATCCTGTCCGAGCGGATCCGCAATCTCACCGAACATCTGCAGACGCATAAGAAGGACGTCCACAGCCGCCGCGGGCTGCTGGTCATGGTCGGCCAACGCCGGCGTCTGCTCGATTATCTGAAGAACAAGCACCGGCCGCGCTATGACGAAATCATTCAGCGCCTCGGCCTGCGTCGCTAACCACGCCGCACTTCAGAGAAGCATCGCTTAAAGCCGCGTCCTCGGGGAATGTTCTCCGGAACGCGGCTGCGAGCCAATAAACGTCCACGTCGAGAAGACCTGATCGACGCGGGAAATCGCCGGCAATAGGGCCGGTCGAACTCCCGATCCGGGATCCGCAATAGGGCGGGCCGGGTAATGGCTTGAAAGGATAGTTATGTTTAATATTTACCGCAAAGAAATGAACTGGGGCGGTCGCCGTCTCGTTCTCGAAACCGGCAAGATTGCGCGCCAAGCCGATGCAGCAGTGCTGGTAACATACGGCGAGACCACGGTCCTTTGCACCGTCGTCGCCGAAAAAGCGCCCAAGCAGGGCATCGATTTCCTGCCGCTTGCAGTTCACTACCAGGAAAAGACATTCGCCGCCGGCAAGATTCCCGGCGGCTTTTTCAAGCGCGAAGGGCGCCCGTCGGAGAAAGAGGTTCTGACCTCTCGCCTGATCGACCGTCCGATCCGCCCGCTTTTCGTTCCCGGTTTCCGTCATGAAACCCAGGTCATCTGCACCGTTCTGTCCCACGATCTTGAGAACGACTCAGACATTCCCGCGCTGATCGGCGTCTCCGCCGCGCTGACCTTGTCGGGCATCCCCTTCATGGGCCCGATCGGCGGCGCCCGCGTCGGCTATATCGATGGCGAATATGTCATCAACCCCACTATCGAGCAGCTCACCACCTCCAAGCTCGACCTGATCGTCGCCGGCACTGCCGAAGGCGTTCTGATGGTCGAATCCGAAGCCTCCGAATTGTCCGAAGACGTCATGCTGGGCGCGGTCACATTCGGTCAGAAGGAATTCGGCCCGGTGATCAACCTGATCATCGACCTGGCTGAACTCTGCGCCAAGGAGCCGTGGAACCTTCCGGTCACAGCCACATCGTATGAAACGCTGAAGCCGAAGATCCTGGGCATCGTCGGTGGCGACATCGACGCCGCCTATAAGGAGCGCGTGAAGCAGAACCGTCAGGAAAAGCTTTCCACCGCCAAGAAGAAGATGATCGAGGCGCTGACCAACGAAGTCGAGGAAGAGCACGACCTCCAGGTCGCCGGCAAAATCTTCAAGGAGCTGGAGTCCGACATCGTTCGCGGCCAGATCCTCGACACCGGCATCCGCATCGACGGCCGCGATACCAAGACGATCCGCCCGATCATCAGCGAAGTCGGCATTCTGCCCCGCACCCACGGTTCTGCGCTGTTCACACGCGGCGAAACCCAGGCGCTGGTCGTGACCACGTTGGGCACCGGCCAGGACGAGCAGATGATCGACGCTCTGACCGGCGAGTACCGCGAGCGCTTCATGCTGCATTACAACTTCCCTCCCTACTCGGTCGGTGAAGCGGGCCGCATGAGCTCGCCGGGCCGCCGCGAAATCGGCCACGGAAAGCTGGCATGGCGGGCGTTGCACGCCGTTCTGCCGAAGAAGGAAGATTTTCCCTATACGATCCGCATCGTGTCCGAGATCACCGAGTCCAACGGGTCGTCCTCGATGGCGACCGTCTGCGGCTCGTCGCTCTCTCTCATGGATGCCGGCGCACCCTTGGCGCGTCCGGTTGCGGGTATCGCCATGGGTCTGATCAAGGAAGACAGCCGCTTCGCCGTCATCTCCGACATTCTCGGTGACGAAGATCATCTCGGCGACATGGACTTCAAGGT
>PLTD01000103.1 GCA_003165335.1 Rhodospirillales bacterium
GCTCAAAATAGGCGCAAACTTCGGCCTAGAAACCAATCCCGAAATCGGCCGACCTTTCCCTGAGATTCCCGAATTGCGTGAGTTGCTCGTCGGGTTCGGCGGTTCCGGTTACGTCGCGCTCTACCGCCATGTTTCGGATGACGATGCGGTGTATGTGCTTGCCTTTCGGCATCAAAGGGAAGCTGGGTACTAAGGGCAATTTCCAAATCAAGAACGGGAAATTCTGCCAAACCGACCGGGATCAGAAAGCACGTTACTGACAAGAAGAAATATATCAAAGTGCTCCGCCCTCACAATAGGTGCGAAGTCGTTAGAAGGATTCTTTATATATTCATCAGGTGGGTACCTAATATCTATTAGCCATTCGCCGTCCTAAGCCAGCCTATAATTCACCGTTGTGCTGTTGCTTATTCATCGGGCTTTAGAACCGCTTAATGTAAAAGGCGAGCCATCGCCCAACTTATACCGTAAGACATCATCCCATCGGTAAAATAGAGCTCTTAGCTCTGAGATATATGCGAAACAGCCAATGAATGGCGGGCTCAGATCGTCGCGCGACTCTAATGGCTTTAGCGTGTTTTCCTCGGGGCCGATTTCAAATCGCTCCACAAAACGTTCCATAGAGCGCAAATATCAGATCACCAATTTAGCCGGATTATAGGGCGCCCCCTGCGACCCTAGCTGCTGCGTCGCGCGCCACGGGCACGGCTGCCGGCGCATTATGGACCGATTTCAACCAGCCCTCGAACATCAGAAGGGACCAGATCGCTTGATTGTGATCGAAGGCGCCCAAGTCATGCTGTTCGACAAGTTTGGTCACAGCGGCCTGATCGAACAGACCGCTATCTCGAAAGCTCGCGCCTTCCAGGCGCTTGCGCGCGCGCTCGGCGCCGGCTCCACGGAATTGCGGCGCAAGCGAGGTCGCGAAGCCCTGTTTGGTCCGATAGAGATTTTCGTGAGGCACGTACGGCTCCAGAGCCTTCTTCAAAATATATTTTCCGCCGCTGGATCGAATTTTGAGATCGGCGGGCACAGTTGCAGCCCACTCGACCAGTTCGTGGTCCAGCAAAGGCGCGCGCACTTCCAGGGAGTGGGCCATGCTCGCTCGATCGACTTTGGTCAGTATGTCGCCAATCAGATAGGTCTGAATATCGGCGAACTGAGCGCGCGCCAGGGGGTCGTCGGTTCCAGCCTGCGCCATTGCAGATCGGATCAGGTCGGCCGGGCGATAGTCGCCGAGCATCGACGACATTTGTGACGTATAGAGACCCGCCCTGGTGGGGTCGGATATTTTGCAAACCGTACGGTAATAGCCCTCGGCCTCGTCGGCGGAGAGTTCTTGGAAAGTCGTCTTGGCCCGAAGCCAGCGCGGCGCGCGGTCGAGCTTGGGATAGAGTCGGCCCAGAAGCCCGAACAAAGGCCGCCGCAGGCCGTCGGGTATGCGCGCCCGAAATTTCTGTGCCGCCATGTGGAACAGATAACGGCGATAACCTGCAAACAACTCGTCGCCAGCATCGCCTGACAGCGCGACAGTGACGCCGCGACGGGCCAGTTCAGATACCCTCCCGGTCGGGATCGCCGAACTGTCGGCGAAAGGCTCTCCGAAAATCGTCGCCTGGTCGTCGATCGTATCGAGGTAATCCACCGATGATCGTTCGGCCGTGTGATTGGTGTGATAGCGGTAGGCAACCGCCTGGGCATAGCCCAACTCGTCGGCGCTGCCGCCGAAGCCGATTGCGAATGTCTTAACCGGATCGTCGATAAGACCGGCCATCATCGCCACAACGCCCGACGAATCGACTCCCCCCGACAGGAACGCGCCCAGCGGCACATCCGATACCAGCCGCAGTCGCGTGGATTCGCGGAGGCGGTCGATCAGCTCGTCAGCGGCGTCGGCTTCGTACATCGGGCGCGGATTGAAACGCAGAGTCCAATAGCGGCTGGGCTTGGGGAGAGGCCTACCGCGCACGATGGTCAGCGAATGGGCTGCCGGCAGCTTGTAGATGCCCTTATAGATCGAGCCCGGCTCTGGGACGTAACCGAGCGCGAGATAACCGTCGACAGCGGCCGGATCGATTCGCCGCTCGACGCCGGGATGGCACAGCATGGCCCGCATTTCAGAGGCGAAAACGAACTGTCCATCCGGCAAGAGCGCGTAATAGAGCGGTTTCTTGCCTAATCGATCTCGCGCCAGGAACAGCGTCTGGCGGCGACGGTCCCATAGTGCAAATGCGAACATCCCGCGGAACCGGTCGAGACAGGCCGGGCCCCACTCCTCCCAGCCATGAACGATGACTTCTGTGTCACTATGGGTCTTGAACTGATGACCCAACTTTTTCAGGTCGGCCATCGTCTCACGATAGTTATAAATCTCGCCGTTGAAGACGATGCCGACATCGCCGGTTTCGTTGAAAAGCGGCTGTTTTCCACCGGCAACATCGATAATCGCCAATCGCCGATGACCCAACCCGATCCCCGGTTCCAGCAGGAAGCCGTCACCATCGGGACCGCGGTGAGCGATCGAATCATTCATCGCGGTCAGCACACCCGGGTCGATCGGCCGTGCACCGGTGGTATCAAATATGCCGCTTAGCCCGCACATGCGCCTAATCTACAGCTCTTCGGGGGGGGCGAGCGAGGGTTAGATTACCGGCGCGGATCAAAGAACGCCGTGTTCGATATAGTCGATCAGCGGCTTCCAATCGTCGCGCAGTTGTGCGCGGATCCCTTTAATCTCGAATATCGACAGGCCTTGCGCCGCCGCCTCGCCATAAGCCTGACTGTCGCGCAATCGGGCAACGACCGCATGGCCCAGTCCGGCCAGGAACCGCTCCAGCCGTTCCGCCGCCCGGGTGCGATCGCGCATGCGGTTGCCGACAATCGCGACGCCTTTGCGATTCTTGCGGATCGATTTCAGCGAATCGAGCTTTTCCAGGAAGGCGGTGCTGGCATCCTGGTCGAAGGAGGAGGGCAGAACCGGCATGACGATTAAATCGGCCTCAGCCACCAGCGTTTCGAAACCGTCTTTGCGGAGCCCGGCCGGCCCGTCGATGATCAGCCGCGTAATCCGCTTCGGAACATCGCCCGGGCCTTTGGTCCAATCTGCGACTGCGATCGATTTGGCAGTCTTGGGCCGGCGCTTTGCCCATGCCAGGCTCGATTTCTGGCGGTCCGCATCCGCCAACATGACATCTTGCCCGGCCAGGGCCAGTGCAACCGCCAGATTGATGCTGAGCGTTGATTTGCCGCAGCCGCCCTTCGAATTCGCGATCAGGATAGTAATCATGCCGCAACGCTATAGGGAGGCACGCCCATAGCCAAGGGGGCGTTAGCCGATTCCGCTCTCCAAAACGCTCGCCAGCCGCCGGGCGAAGGCATTGGGGTCGATGACCGCGTCGCCTTCCAATATTCGCGCCTGGTCCAGCAACAGCCAGATCCGGTCTGTCAGCAAGTCGCTGGCGCCTTCGGCGCCGGCGTGCTTCGCCATTTCGCGGATCAGTCTGTGGCCGGCGTTGATCTCCAGCACGTGGGGCGTTTCCGCTTGTAGCTGGCCGTGCATACGGAGCAGCTTTTCCAGATGAATGTCGGGTGCGCCCTCGGCTGCAACCAGCCGGACAGCGCTTTCGCGCAGTGTCGGCGATATTTTGACATCCTTGACTGCCTCGCCCAGCACGGTTTTGACCAGTGCGATCAGGGTCGCGATCTCGCCTTCCGGCGCGGCATCCGCTTTGTCCTCTTCCTTACCTTCTGCGGTAGCTATCTTCGACAGGTCGTCGCCCGCCCGCGTGACGGAACGCAAAGGCTTGCCCTCATAATCATGGGCGACGGCCGGCCAGAACTCGTCGATGGAATCGGTCAGCAGCAGAACCTCGATCCCGCGGGAGAGGAAACCCTCCAGATGCGGGCTGTTCTGCAAGATCGCCGGATTGTCGCCAGTCAGGAAATAGATCGCCTCTTGGTCCGGCTTCATACGGCCGACATAGTCGGCGAGCGAGATCAATCCTTCGCCCGCGGTTGAGCGGAAGCGCACAGCCTTGAACAACTCGGTCCGGTTTTCGCGGTCCTCGTACAACCCCTCTTTGAGGATGGCCCCGAATGTGCCCCAAAACTCAGCATATTCGTCGGCCTTCTCCGCACGCTTGGCAAGTTCGCTCAGGACCCGCTTGGTTACACCGGAGCGGATCTTGGCCAGAATCGGCGACAGCTGCAGCATTTCGCGGCTGATATTCAGCGGCAGGTCTTCGCTTTCGACGACGCCGCGCAGGAACCTGAGATAGGGCGGGATCAGCCCTTCGGTGCCTTCGGTAATGAAGACACGCTTCACATAGAGCTTCACCCCATGCTTGCGATTGGGGTCGCCCATATCGAAGGGCTTCGTCTTGGGCACGAACAGAAGAGCCGTATAGTCGATGACGCCTTCAGCCCGCCAATGCAGCGTGTCCCACGGCTCGTCGAAGGCATGGGCGACATGGTGGTAAAATTCGCGGTAATCGTCGGTGGTGATTTCCGATTTAGGGCGGGTCCACAGGGCGGCGGCGTGGTTCAGGTTTTGCGCGTCGGCTTCCAGTCCGAAGCGGATCGGGACGCTGATATGATCGGAATATTTAGTGACGATCTGGCGCAGCCGCCATTCCTCGAGGAACTCGTCCTCGCCCTCTTTCAGGTGAAGCGTGATGTCGGTGCCGCGTCCGGATTTTTCGGCCGGGGCGACCGTGAACTCCCCCTTGCCTTCAGAGGCCCAGCGCCATGCTTCGGCCTCACCGGCATGGCGGCTTACCACTTCGACCCGGTCGGCCACCATAAAGGCGGCGTAGAATCCGACGCCGAATTGTCCGATCAGACTCAAATCCTTTTTCGCCTCGCCCAAGGTCGACAGGAATGCCGAGGTGCCTGACTTGGCGATAGTACCCAAATTGGCGATCAACTCGTCCCGGCTCATGCCGATGCCGGTATCGGATATCGTCAGCGTCCGCACGTCCTTGGCCACGACCAGTCGAATGCCCATCTCCGCCCCGTCTTCCAGCAATTCCGGACGGGTAATGGCGGCATAGCGCAGGCGGTCACAAGCGTCTGCGGCATTGGAGATCAATTCCCGAAGAAAGACCTCCTTATCGCTGTAGAGCGCATTGGCGACGATATCGAGAAGTCGGCTTACTTCAGCCTGAAACGGCAGTTTGGATTCTTGTGCATCACTCATCGGATTCGACCTTACACGCGATAATAAGTCCCGGGCGGAGATTTGGGTGGTACTCTTCTGCCTGCAAGACCTTGCAGAAAGGTTTTGCTGATAAAACACAGGCTTCGCAACCTTGCATTTTTGCCAGCGGGCAACGACCATTTGAACATGGCCGAAAGACCTTCAAACGAGTCCGGTCGAGTCCGCGCCGTCCTGGGCCCGACGAACACCGGCAAGACGCATTTCGCAATCGAGCGCATGCTAGGCCACGGCACCGGTATGATCGGCTTTCCGCTGAGACTTTTGGCACGGGAAAATTACGACCGGGTGGTCGCGCTGAAGGGGCCTGCTGCCGTCGCGCTGGTGACCGGCGAGGAGAAAATCCTGCCGCGCAATCCGTGCTATTGGGTTTGCACGGTCGAATCGATGCCGCTGGATCAGCGCGTCGACTGTCTGGCAGTCGATGAAATTCAGCTGTCGGGCGATGCCGAGCGCGGCCATATTTTCACCGACCGTCTCCTCCATGCCCGCGGCATGTCCGAGACGTTGTTCCTTGGCTCCGACACTGCGCGCACGCTGATCCAGCGGCTTGTCCCCGGGGTCGAGCTGATTCAGCGCGACCGGCTTTCAACTCTGACTTATTCCGGTTTCAAGAAGGTTACCCGTCTGCCCCCGCGCTCCGCCATCGTCGCCTTCTCGGCGGCCGAGGTATACGAGACGGCCGAATTGATCCGGCGGCAAAAGGGCGGTGCGGCAGTTGTGATGGGCGCGCTAAGCCCGCGCACACGAAATGCCCAGGTTGCTATGTATCAGGCCGGCGAGGTCGATTATCTGGTCGCGACCGATGCGATCGGTATGGGGCTCAACATGGATATCGACCATGTCGCCTTTGCCCGGCTGACCAAATTCGATGGCGAGCGCCCGCGTCGTCTGAGCGCACAGGAAATCGGCCAGATCGCCGGCCGCGCCGGGCGGCATATGACCAACGGCACTTTCGGCACCACCGGCGCGCTGGGCGAACTCGACCCCGATCTGGTCGAGGCAGTCGAGAATCACCGGTTCGATCCGCTGACGCTGCTGATGTGGCGCAACAGCGATTTGGATTTCCGCAGCGCACCGGGCTTGCTGCGAAGTCTCGATGCGCCGCCGCCTTTCAACTGCCTGCGCCGCACGCGTGAAGCCGACGATCATCATGCTCTCGCGACATTGGCGCGCGATCCCGACATTGTCGGCCGAGCCCGCGGCGCAAATGCCGTTCGCCTGCTGTGGGATGTTTGCCAGATCCCCGATTTCCGCAAAGTGATGAGCGATCAGCACACCCGCCTGCTGTCGCAGATATTCCTGCATCTGGCGAAGGACGGACGAGTGCCCGATGGTTGGGTCGACGGGCAGGTCAAACGTCTGGAAACTGTCGAAGGCGATATCGATACACTGGTTACGCGCATCGCCCATGTTCGCACCTGGACCTATATCGCCAACAGGCCGAGTTGGATTGCCAAGCCGCTGGAATGGCAGGATCGCACGCGGGCGATCGAGGACCGGCTGTCGGATGCGCTGCATGAAAAGCTTACCCAGCGGTTTGTCGACCGCCGCGCGGCGGGTCTGGTGCGCAGCCTCGGGAAAGGCGGCGAGCTTTTGGCTGGGGTACAGGCTAACGGGTCGGTAGTCGTCGAAGGCCACCCGGTCGGCCAGTTGGACGGATTCGTCTTCGTTGTCGACGCGACCGCACTCGCAGGGGATGCCAAGCCGGTCTTGACCGCTGCGCGCCGCGCCCTAAGGTCCGAGATCGCCCGACGCGTGATCGCTCTTGAACAGGCTTCGGATGCGCAATTTGTTCTGACTGATCAGGATCAGGTGGCCTGGGACGGCGCACCGGTAGCGCGCCTGGGTGCAGGCGGTTCGCTTTTGAAGGCACGCGTCGTACCACTAGAGAGCGATCTGTTAATAGCCGGCGAAGGCGACCGGATACGCGACCGGGTGGCGCGTTGGCTCCAGAGCGAAATCGACCGCTCCTTCCCGATGCTCAGGTCCATCAACGATGCCCGGTTGGAGGGACCTGCACGCGGATTGGCCTTCCAGCTTGCCGAAACGCTGGCCCCGATCGCGCGAGGCGACCTTGAAGCATTGCTGTCAGGCCTTAGCGTAACCGACGAGCGGGCCCTGGCCCGTCAGGGCGTAGTGATCGGCGGCGCATTCGTGTTCCTGAAAGGCTTGGCCAAACCGGAAGCGCTTAGACTGCTGCGGGCATTATGGCGTGCCGGGCACGACCGGGCCGGGTTATTGCCGCTGCCTGCGACCGGTCGGGTTTCAATCCCGGCCGATCCACATATCGATCCGGGCTATTATCGGGCGATCGGTTATCCAGTGGCCGGTCCGCGCGCTATCCGCGTCGATATGCTCGATAGGCTGCTGGGTCGTCTATGGCGGGCTACGGTGCGAGGCGTGGCGCCCTATGATTCGACGATTGCGCCGGTACTCGGGTGCAGCCGGGACGAAGCCGACAGCGTTTTGCTCGCTCTTGGCTGGACCAGGCACGAGGCGGACGGCCTTGTCAGCTACCGCCGTCAACGACCATCCGCCCCGCACAACGGTAAACCGCGCCGGCGCCTGCCACCGAATTACGACCGTGCCCTTTCCCCGTTCGCGGTGCTCAAACAGCTGACAGCCGCGAAATGACCGATCGACCGGCTGATAAAATTCGTCTCGACAAATGGCTGTGGCACGCCCGATTCGCGAAAACCCGCAGCCTGGCCGCCAAGCTTTGCGAGGCTGGAATCAGGATTGACGGTGTCCCTGTGGCAAAGCCGGGGGTAACGGTGCGCTCGGGGCAGGTCCTCACCTTCGCACTGGGACGCCATGTGCGGGTAATCGAACTGGTCGCGATCGGCTTAAGGCGGGGACCGGCCGAAGAGGCGCAGACCCTCTACCGTGACCTGGCGCCGCCAAACGCAGAGACGGCGTTGCCGAAAGACATACCATTTTAGCATCCGAATATTTGCAGTGCGATGACCCTTGACTCCAGTCAGCTATAGTATCAGATTTTCGCTATCGATAACTTTCAGGGGGGATGCATAACAAACATGACTCCACCTATCCGGTACTGATCTGTCGATCACTTGGCGACGACAGTCGATCATAAAGTCCAAGAATAAACCCGGTCTTTCCGGGTTCGGAGTTTATTAGCTCCCGACTAGGCCCTCGTGAGTCCTTTATTAGGGCAATGACCGAGGGCCTGCGGTCGTATCTGTTTCTTTATTGTCTTCAAAGATAAACTTCGGTGGATATTCATCACTATTGGGCATGCGCAATCGCCATGGCGACCTCCTCAAGGGGAAGGTCGGCGAGATCCGGTCTGTGCAGCACGGTGACATTGCCCCGTGGGGCAGATCGCGCGGGGTTGGACTCGTCCGAGAACAACGAAATGACCCTACAGCCGATCATCGCGATCAGATGCATCGGGCCGGTATCGCTTCCGATGGCGAACGCTGCGCGCCGCGCCAACCCGGCGATGGCAAAAAGCGAGGTTTGTCCGGTCAGGTCCCGGGCTTTTGGGCAAATCGCCCTGATCGCCTGGGCCAGGGGTCGCTCATCTGCGGTTCCGATGACCACAGGAGTGATTCCTTGGTCGACCAGCAGCTGGGCAAGGGCGCCGTATTGTGCTGCCGGCCATCGTTTCGCCGGCCGATGGGGGGCTGATCCCGGTACGAGCAGCGCGATCCTGGAGGGCAATCCGAACTTTCTGGTGTCCTCGTCCAGCCAGACAAGATCGGGTTGCGGGATATCGCAGATGCCCGCGATCGCCAATTGCGCGGCATGAATGTCGAATGCGTGCATACGGCGTCGGGCCGGGTCGATGTGGCGATGAGAAGCACCCGGGGCGATGCCGGACCACTCCGGCGACCGGTTTGGCCAGAAAAGCCTAAAATAAAGAGCAGTTCGGTCCTGCGATTGGAGATCGTAGACTCGGTCGAATCGACAGGCGCGCAGCCATCGGCGCAGACGAATCCACTTGCCGATTTCTCGCCAACCCGGCCGGGGGTCGATCTCGATATGGTTGAACCATCCCGACTGTTTTGCCAATTCAGCCAAAGGCTTGGTGGTCAACAAAGAGATTTCGGCATCCGGATGATATCGGCGAATCGCCGCCATTGCGGGCAGCGCCATGATAAAATCGCCGAGTGCGCTCAGCCGAATGACCAGAATGCGCCGCGCATCGGGTGCGCTGCTCACGCTCCGTCCCGTATCTTGACAGGATATCGCGCTCTCGCCATCTTCAGGTGCCTCGGTCGATCGTTCGCTACCGGCTCCATTCCAGCCAAACCAAACGGATCGTCGGAAAAAATTCGGACATGAATCTCACAGTCAAAGGTAAACATCTCGACGTCGGCGATGCGCTGCGCACCTATGTTGGGGAGCAGTTGGTCGCGGTAACCGAGAAATACTTCAGCAACCCGATCGACGCCACCGTGCTGTTCGCGCATGAGGCCCATCTCTATCGCACCGACATCTCTGTGCGGATAGGTCGGGGCATCCTGCTTCAGTCCAGCGCGGAAGCGACGGATATCTATCCGTGCTTCGATACGGCCGCCGAAAAGCTGGGCAAACGCCTGCGCCGATACAAGCGCCGGCTGCGCGACCATCACATGAACGGGGCTATTGCCGCCGCCGCCGAAGCTGAAAACCTGCCTGCGCGGCAATATGTCATCGAGGCCGAAGCGGGCATCGACGAGGACGAGGATCTCTCGACCGAACCGGTGATCGTCGCCGAGATGGATACGACAATCGAAACCATGTCCGTCGCCGAAGCGGTGATGCGGATGGATCTGGCTGAGCTTCCCGCGCTCATGTTTCGCAGCGGCGCGCATGGTGGTTTGAACATGATCTACCGAAGGCCCGATGGTCATGTCGGCTGGATAGACCCTAAAGGATCAAACTGAACTTGATCACAACTGCGAAGTCGGGCTCGGGCACTAGCCCAGCCGGTAGTGCCGAGATGTTTACCTGCGGTAGCCTTATGACCTCCGATTGCGTGCTGGCGAATCTGCGCGCATCGAACAAGAAACAGGTTCTTCAGGAACTGGCGCGCAAAGCCGCCAAACTGACCGGCCAAAAGGAGGACGCAATCTATGAAGTCCTGAATGAACGGGAGCTTCTGGGCACCACCGGCATCGGTCACGGCATTGCCATTCCGCATGGCAAGCTTCCCGGGTTGGACCGGGTCTATGGCGTATTCGCCAAGCTGGAGCGGCCGGTCGATTTCGATGCGATCGACAATCAGCCGGTGGACTTGATTTTTCTGCTTTTGGCGCCGGCTAATTGCGGTGCCGATCATCTGAAAGCATTGGCCAAAGTTTCCCGCATGCTGCGCGACAGGATTCTGTGCGAGAAGATGCGCGGATCGACCAGCTGCGATGCGATCTACGCTCTGATGAACGAAACTGAAAGCCGCAACGCGGCGTGAGTTTCTCAGGCGACCGGGACATGCTCCCCAGTCGCGCCCTTCAATCCGACGATCAGTGCAGCCCGACGATCAGTGCAGCGAGACCGGCTCCAGGTCGTGCTGGTGCATGGCCGCGAAGCCGACGTCTCGATTGGCAACCAGCGCCAATTGGGAGCCGTCTGCGGCATGGATCGCGTAGACCGATTCACCGTTGACGGTCGCAGGCTTCAAATAAGCGACATCGTTGAGTCCGAAGACCAGCAGGTCGCTTGGCGACAGATTCTTCAGTGTATTGGACGATTGCGTTTGCATGATCTTTACTCCTATGGGCACCGTTCCCACGGCCCCGAAATGCTTACTCAAGCCTTTTGCTCTTGGTTGACGCCGAGAGCCTTGCCGTTTGAGGCCCCTTTTGCGGCGGACCTGATTTCTACGGTTTTGATCCGCGTGTCCGCCAAAGGCCGCTTTAGATCGACGTGAAGCAGGCCGTTATCGGTTGAGGCACCTGTTACTTCAATCCCGTCGGCCAGCACAAAACTGCGCTGGAACTGGCGGGCGGCGATGCCCCTGTGAAGATAGACCCGATCCTTTTCGTCGTCGGACTGCCTGCCGCGTATCACCAGTTGATTGTTCTCGGTTTGCACGGAGAGATCGTCACTGGTGAAGCCGGCCACGGCGACGGTGATTCTCAATTGGTCGGGTCCCACCTGTTCGATGTTGTAAGGTGGGTAGCCGTCCGCGCTGGCTTTCGACACGCGGTCGAGTGTCCGCTCAAAATGGTCGAACCCGAGCAACAGCGGGCTGTTGAACAATGAAAGTCGCGTCGTCATGGCACATCTCCTCAATCGAGCGAGCGGCGATTGCGTTCCATTGTGGCGAACGCACGGCCCCGAATGGGCACCGTGAGATAGAAATGGTGTGTTTCTGACGCCCATCAAGTCCATCCAATGCAAGATGCCGACACTTGACCTTGACCCTCCGCAAGCACCAGATGCGGGTTAGGTTCGACCAATATGAGAATGAATAACCATGACTTCCGATCCCATCGTCATCGCCGGTGCGGTGCGCACGCCGATCGCGCGTTTCCAGGGTGAGTTCACTGGAATCGCTACGCCGCGACTCGGGGCGACGGCGATCGCGGGCGCTCTCGCCAGGGCGGGTCTGTCCCCTAATGCGGTCGACGAACTAGTGATGGGATGCGTTCTGCCGGCCGGCCTTGGCCAGGCACCTGCGCGTCAGGCCGGCCGCCTTGCCGGCCTCCCCGACGCCGCGGGTGCGACGACGATCAACAAGATGTGCGGTTCCGGGATGAAGGCGGTGATGCTGGCGCATGATCTGATCGTCGCCGGCTCAGCCGAGATCGTGGTGGCGGGCGGCATGGAGAGCATGACAAACGCGCCCTATCTGCTGCAGAAGGCGCGTGGCGGCTACCGATATGGCCATGCCACCCTATACGATCACTTGGCTCTGGACGGTCTGGAAGATGCCTATGAGCCGGGCAGGTCGATGGGCACATTCGGCGAAGATACGGCGAAGCATTACAAATTCACGCGCGAGGCCCAGGACGAATATGCCATCGCTTCGGTGACAAAGGCGCGAGCGGCCATTTCCGCGGGCGCGTTCGATGCAGAGATCGTAGCGGTCGAGATTTCGGGCAAGGCCGGTCCGGCCAGCGTCGCCCGGGATGAAGGGCCGCCAAAGCTCGACACCGCCAAAATACCCCGGCTGAAGCCCGCTTTCAGGCCCGACGGCACAATCACTGCCGCCAGTTCCAGCTATAATGCCGATGGTGCCGCCGCCCTGGTACTCACAAGGCGATCGACCGCCGAAAGCCACGGGTTGCCGATCGTTGCCGTACTGGTCGGGCACTCGACTCAGGCTCAGGCGCCCAACTGGTTCAGCACCGCGCCGATCGGTGCGATCCGTAAACTGTATGCCAAGACAGGCTGGAGCATCGACGACGTCGATCTTTATGAGATCAACGAGGCCTTTGCCGTCGTGCCTATGGCGGCAATTCGCGATCTGGGACTCGATCCCAGCCGGGTGAATGTCCATGGAGGGGCCTGCGCTTTGGGCCATCCTATAGGAGCCAGCGGGGCGCGGATCATCGTGACATTGCTGAACGCAATGGAGCTTCGCGGTGCGCGGCGCGGGATCGCGTCCTTGTGCATCGGCGGCGGTGAGGCAACCGCCGTCGCGGTCGAACGGCTCGGATGAAACGCGCGCTCGCGATCAGGCATGTGCATTTCGAGGACCTGGGTGTTTTTGGCCCGGTCCTTCAGGCTCAAGGCTATGCCGTCGCCTATGCGGATGCCGGACTGGATGACTTGGCCGCGATCGACGAATCGGTGGTGGACCTGCTGATCGTTTTGGGCGGTCCGATCGGCGCCTATGAGGAAGAATATTATCCCTTCCTGAAGGATGAACTGCATTTGATCGGCCGCCGGCTCGAATCGGGACGGCCTCTGCTGGGTCTGTGCTTGGGTGCGCAGCTTATGGCCCGGGCGATGGGAGCTGAGGTCAGGCCGGCCCCACAGAAGGAAATCGGCTGGGGGCCGGTGACCTTGACCGACGCGGGACTTGCCGGCCCGCTCAGGCACCTCGGTTGCGAGCCGGTGCTCCACTGGCACGGCGATGCCTTTTCTCTGCCTGACGGGGCTGTGCGACTGGCCTCGACGCGTATCTGCCCCAACCAGGCATTTTCCCGCGGTCCGTCTGTGCTGGGGTTTCAGTTTCATCCCGAAGCCGGAATTGAGGGCTTTGAGCGCTGGCTGATCGGCCATGCAGTCGAGATCTCCAGTGTCAGGCTGTCACCCGACATTTTGCGCCGGGAAACGCTGATGTACGGGGCGGCGGCGGCAGAGCGCGGACGCGCGGTCATCGGCGAGTGGCTGGAGGGACTTTAAGCCGGACAGCAAAACGGCCCCGCCAATGACGGGGCCGTTTCAAATTTCGATCCGTTTAAAGCTTATTCGACCCGCAGCGCAGCACGCAGGCCGTCGGCGCCCGCATTGTGCCCCTCATTCATATTGAGGATCTCACGCACCGCAATCGGGCGTCCGTAGTAGGACTCGTTATAGCTGTCGCGCGGCTTTACCAGCGAACCTTCCAAAGTCAGGCCGGCGTAGGCACCCGATGCCGACTCCCAGACGATTATGTCTGCCGTGTCGAGCGCTGTGCTTGAGGCAGCCTGCGCACTGGCGCCGAGGGTTACGACCGCGATGCCGGCTTGAGCTCCGAACTTGAACTGGTCTGCTTCCAGCGCCTTTAGCGCACGGTCGGATTCAATAATCATGATGACTTCGGCCTGCTGGATGCCGATCTGGAAGCCGAAGGATGCCGAGGCCAGTGTATAGAATGCCGGATCAGTCCAGGTGCCGTGGCCAGAGCGTGCCAAAATCACGCCGTCGCCGCCTTCACCGCCGAAGAAGAACCCGGCCTTAACCAGATTGGGTACAATCAGCACCGCACGGGCTTTGCGCAGAAGTTCCTTAGCGGTGCCGAATTCTCTGTCGGTCCTGAGATGGTCCATCGTGATGCGCGCCTGATCCACCAGATTCTGCTGGTCGGTATCCGCCTTGGCAGCACCGGGCGTCATAAAGGCCAGACCTATCGCCGCGACCGCGGCCATCGCAAAGATTTTCATTCTTTAGGTTCTCTCTAACGTCGTTCGTGACAAAAATTTGATTGGATTCGCTAACACGACCTGAACACAGAGTGTTCCACAGTCCAAGTACATAAAAAAGAAAGAATCGCGGTCAGTTGGTCGTGCCAAAGTGGGGGGGCTCGCCGAGATTCTCGACAGCCTCGGCAACAGCGATGCGGCGATGCCCGCTCATCTCTTCGCCCGCGGTTGGGGCCAATTGGGCAAAAACGAAGATGGCGGTGATCGGAATCATGCCGACAATCAGGAGTGTGGGCATGAATGCGGCAGGACCGGGAGAGGCCGTACCGGTCATTTGTGTCGCGAGATGCAGCACAGTCGCCCCTACGGCCACGCCCAGGCTCATCGATATCTGCTGGGCGACGCTGGCGATCGAAGTGCCGTTTGACATGCGGGAGCTTTCCAGGTCCGCATAAGTCAATGCGCTCATGCAGGTAAATTGCAGCGTCCGGAAAAAGCCGGTCAGGGTGAGAACTCCGATGATGATCAGGGATGGCGTCGAGGGCGTGAAGAAGGCAAATGCCATGCCCAGGACGCCGACAACTACGGCATTGCCGATAAGCAGCCTGCGAAAGCCGAAGCGGCGGACGACCCGGCTCGCGCCCATCTTCATGGTCATCGCGCCGATCGCCCCGGTAAAGGTCAGCGCGCCCGATTCGAGCGGCGAGCGTCCGAAGCCGATCTGAAACAAAAGAGGCAGCAGGAACGGCGTAGCGCCGAAACCGATGCGGCTGATTCCTCCACCCAATATCGAGGCGCGGAAAGTCGGTATGCGCAGCAGCCGCAGATCCAGCGCGGGCGCAGATACCCGCCGGGCATGGCGCCAATAGAGGAAGAAGGATATCGCGGCGAGGAACAGCAACGCGCCTTCCGCCCCCTCGGGAAGAACGCCGCGGCCGATATTCTCGATGCCCATCACGACACCCGCGAGGCCGAGCCCGACCAAAATAAAGCCTATAATGTCTGGCGGCCGTACATCGGGTTCGCGACTATTGGGAATGACCCGCAGGGCGAACCAGATGCCGATCACCCCGATGGGCATATTGATATAGAAAATCCACCGCCAGGACGTGTAGGTCGTGATCGCACCGCCGATGAGCGGTCCCAGCATCGGGCCTATCAAGGCAGGAATGGTCACATAGCTCATCGTCGCCACAAGCTCGCTCTTGGCGAAATTGCGGCCAAGGATCAGGCGGCCGACCGGCATCATCATCGCACCACCGATGCCCTGCAGCGCGCGTGCGCCGACCAGCATCGCGAGCGATTGCGAAGCGCCGCACAGAGCGGAGCTGACCGTGAACATCGCAATCGCCCCGGCAAACACCGTGCGTGCGCCGAACCGATCCGCCATCCACCCGCTCATCGGAATGAAGATAGCCAGACTCAGCAGATAAACGCTGACCGCCATGCTGAGATTGAGCGGGGTCGTGCCCAGGCTGCGGGCTATCGCAGGTACGGCAGTGTTGATGATCGTGGAATCAAGATTTTCCATAAACAGCGCGACCGCGATCGCGAATGGAATCAAGCGCCGCGCACCCACAGGGACGTTTGTCAAAGGGCTCAAAATCCGAACATATGGTCCAGAGCGAAACCCCCGCCAGCCCCCAGAAAAATATGATAGCCGAACAGCCGGCAGGTTGTGTCACGGATCAAAACATAGCCGCCGCCTGCAGCAGCTTTCAGTTCAGCCTTCTCGAATGTCGTCGCGGCGTCGATCAGGCGCGACCCGGAACAGGGAATCTCTATGCGCCGCCGCGCAATCTCGATGCCTCCGCCGCTGTAGAGGATCAGGTCGGTTTCCGAATGATCCCGCCATTGGCCCGATGTCGGAAAGGATAGGTGGCACATTGTCCGGCCCGGGCGGTCGGGCAACCGCAGATAGAGCCGCGTGGACAGTCCCGGCGGCTTGCCGAGGTAGGAATTTGGCTCGTTACGCCAAACCGCGGGCACGTTGAACAGATGCGAGCCAAAACTGGTTTCGGCCGAGCGCCCCGTATCTCTGCGGGCAAAGCGAAAGATCGCGTGGAGCCAGCCGTCGCCTTGGGTCCCAGCGGCGAAGTCATAGCCGAGCTCGAGATGCCCGTAGCCGCCCGCCAGGGCTTTGCCAGGGGGGAGAATGCCGTCGATTTCGATCGCGGTCTGGGCGTTGCGTGCGCGCAGCCCGAGCGCCGTTTCTGAAACCAGCGCGCCGTCCGAATCATAGGCGCGCAAGGTCAGCGCGATCTCGCTTTGCCAGGTCGCCATCGGTGTGGGAAGTACGATGCTTGACCATTCCGCCACCGGGAGCAGCGGCCCGGTCAGGATGAAGCCCTTACCCAACAGCCGCGTTGCCTCAGGCAAGTCCGGGGCGGCCTTAAGGTCGGAGCGTTCGACATTGGCGTGCGCGGTCGAGCGCCGTCCGTCGGCGGTATGGATCTCATAGCGCGGCCTGCAGAAATATTTGTCGGCCCGAATTTCGAACTGACCTGGCCAAGCGAAGCCCGGAAAGGCGGCGCCGACGTCGATCGCAGCCGTCCCGTAGGGCGGAATTTCCGGACCGACACCGGTAAAGTTCAGTTCACCCATCGGCCTGATCTGGGTCGCGCCCGCCGGAATCGGTGTGGGATAGCAATTCTGAACCCAAAGATCGACGCGCTGACCTGCCGCCGGGGCCGGCAACCCAGCATAGAAATCGGCCGCCCAAGGATTGCTGTCATGAGTCGCGGTCGTCGTTGCGCCGGTATCATCATAAATATCGACCGCATATTTCAGCGTATCGTGTGCTGCAGAGCCGATGACATGGACGAATAGCGATCCGGTGAACTCGCCAATCCCGAAGCGTTGCCTGACCTCGGCGCTGTCCAGCGTAATGCCGCACGGACCCGCGGGAAGCTTCTGCTCCCAATCCGCCAGCACCGCGCCATCGGCGCCGAACAGCCGGCACCAGAGCTTCGTCTCGCGTGCGCCGTGACCGTGCCAATAATTGATTGTCGAGATCGATGTGTGGAACCCTTCTGCATCCCGGAAAAACAGGAAGTCAGAGACGAAATTCAGCGGGTCGAGATAGCGGTTCCGATTGGTCAGCCAATCCGGTGCCAGACGCAGCGCGTCGAAACTTTCGGCTTGCGCCGACATCGGCCTGTACGGGCCAAGGCGGGACAAGAGTTTTTCGCCGTCGAAATCGGCTATCAGGACCGTCGAGGCCGTGCTGGCGGCGAATTCGGTCAGCGGCCGGGCCCGATAACCGGCGCGGTCCTGCCCGACCTCTTCGAGTCGCTGCACATAGACGCCCTCGATGGTCCAACCCGAAAGATCGTGCATCGCCGCCAAATCGGCGAAATGCCCAACCGGGTCATAGATGGCAATGCTGCGCGCACGGGCGAGCTTTTCGATCAACTGCGCGGTCATCGGCGCGGTTATCGGATGGATAGCCGCCCGGTAGAACACGTTGCGGCCGGACTTGTTATCGAAGGTCCGAAGGGTTCGACGGCTTACCGTCACGATACTCTATTCTCTTATCTTGCGGGCGCGGGCGAACTGAACCCCTGACACAGGCGCGCACGCTTGCCAAGGGGTCCAGCCCGCGACCCTGTGCGTCAGCCGCCGTAAAATACAGTGTCACCCAGGTCCTTCATCTCAAGAATCGCGGCGTCCGGGCGTCCATCGATTGGCTTGGCCAGATGTGCCTCGGTAACTTCACCCACGACGATATGGTGATCGCCTTCTTCTACGATGGTCTTGACCGTGCATTCGACCGCACCGATCGCAGCGTCGAGAATCGGCGCACCGTTTTGTCCTTTCGTAAAGCCCTGGCCCGACAGTTTGCCGTCCGCCAAAACCGCCGGTTTGAAGAAGGTAAAGGCGAGGCCCTTGCCGTCCTTGCCCAGCATATTGAGCGTAAATTTGCCCGCGGCCTTGAGTGTCGCATAGGTGCCCGAATCGGCTTTGACACCGACCACGACCAGCGGTGGAGCAAAGGCGCTCTGCGTTACCCAGTTCACAGTCGCCGCTGCGACATTCCCCGCGCCGTCGTCGACGGTCAGAACATAGAGCCCATAAGGGATCATCCGAAGCACGGCCTTTTTTGCATCGCTATTCATAAGTTCCTCCTTTGGTGTGAATTATCGGGGGCGCCGCGTTACGGCTTGGCGCTCTGTTCCATCTCGGCGAAAATTTTCTGGGTGATCGCCAATATCTTCGATGTCCGCGGATAGCTGATATAGGCCGGCAGAAACAGCATCAGGTCCTCGACCTGAGCCTTGGTCAACTCGCCCTTCTTAATGGCCGCGCGGATCTGAATTTCGAACATATCGGTTTCGCCCAGCGCCGCGACTGCCCCCAACGCCACAAGCCGGCGATCCCGGATCGACATATTGGGCCGCGACCAGGTTTCCGAGAAAAGCTGATCGATCGTCTGCCAGAAAAAGGCGCCCCGATATTCCTCAGGAGGCACCGGCACAACGCCGCCATATACTTCTTCAAACATTTTCAGCCCGAGCTTGCGCCGTTCGCTGTCGTTCTCAGCCATCCTACTCATCCTCTTCGTTCCAGGTTCGTTGCATCGAGATGGGTCTATTCGTTCAATCGCGGCGTCAACAGACCGCCCTCGATCGGCACTGCCGCTCCGGACATATATGATGCATCGTCCGACAGCAGAAAGGCGATTGCCTTGCCGAATTCCTCCAGCCGGCCGACGCGGTCGATGTGGGACAGCTTGTTCAGGTATTCCTGACGCCCGGCCGTACGCGCCGGGTGAGGCGGGTTGCCCAATATTACCGCATTGATGTTGACTCCACGGCGCGCGACCTCTTTCGAGACCGAACTGACCAGCCCGTGCAAGGCCATCTTGCCCGCGGCATAGGCGCTGCCGGCTTCCTGGCCCAGCACTGCCGAAATA